>JAYVUH010000233.1:0-2980 GCA_043788115.1 Burkholderiales bacterium | reverse complement strand
CGTGGTTTCTGCATTGGCAACGGCGCGAATGGCGTAGTCGGGTGGGTTGAACGAAAACCCGTCAGCATTTGACGTCGGGCTAAGAGCAGATGAGAGATGAACATGCAAATCAATCAGCCCCGGCAGACAGGTCTGGTTACGAAGATCAATCGTGCGCGCGTTGGCAACGCTGACATAGCCCGGCGACACCCGCGTGATCTTGTTGCCCTCGACCACGATGGAGCGCTCCGTTTCAATCTTGAGAGTGTTGACGTCGAGCATGCGGCCGCAGTGCAGAACGGTCGTCGCGGGGGAGGCTGCAGCAGACGGCGCTGGCGTTTGCGCCCATGCAGCCAGCGGCACTGCGGCGAGCAAGATGGCTGAAAAAGTCGCCCTAGTGTTCTTTTTATGCATTGTTCCCCCGATAGTTGTCTTGTTGACTACTGATTCTAAAGGATGTCGGTAGGCTTCCCCTCGGCTGGTATTGTTCACGGTAGTGGTGAGTCGTGGGGCTGATTTATACTAGACATCACCTGATTGTGGCGTTTCGCCCAATAGACTGACGCCAAGGAAGGGCGCGGCAGGTCCTCTGTTTTCACGGCTATCGTCAGGATACGCTTGACCGCAACACCCATTTCTGCGCTTGCCAACGTACTGATCGAGACCGAGCACACGCGTGTGCTGGACCCCGAACTCCAGAAGGATTTGCGTCTGCGGCCGCGCCGCAGTCTTCGCAAGCTTTGGGTGGTGCTTGTGTTGTCGCTGCTCATTCACGGGCTGCTAATCAAGTTCTTGCCGAAGCCTGATCCGCACTTGGTAGACGCAGCCGGACCATCACAAGGGCCGTTGCAGGTCACCATGGCGCCGCCGCCCGCCGCAGATCGTGCGCCGCCGCCACAGCCGACACCGGCACCTCAGCTAAAAACGCCGCCTCGCACGGTCAACGCATCGAGCAAACCGTCTGTAGTGATGCCGCCTGTATTTGTGCCGCCCGAGCCGCCACCACAGCCTTCACGACAGGAAGCTAAGTCGCCGCCAATGGATTTTGCGACGGCGCTTGAGGCGCGGCGGGCGCAACGGCAGGCACAGGAGAATGTCTATGCGCAGGAAAACGCCGCCGCCCGCGGCTCGGAACGCGAGTTGACGTCCGCCGAGAAGGCTGACGCGGCCTTCAAGCGCAACGCACAAACGCTTGGCCAGTCGCGCGACGGCACGAGTGGCGTTTTTCAGATCAAGAGCAAGGGCCAGCGCTACGCCGCGTTCTCATTTCGCGGCTGGACGACTGATCGCGCCAGCGCCAAAAGTGAGTTGATTGAAGTCGATGCCGGCCTTGGCGGCGACGTCGACATCGCCATTGTTCGCAAGATGATCGAACTCATTCGGGTTCACTATCAGGGCAATTTCAACTGGGAATCCCACCGTCTGGGTCGCGTCGTGGTACTGTCGGCGCGCAAGGAAGATCAGGAGGGGCTGGAGGCTTTTTTGATCAAGGAATTCTTCGGCTGAGAACCGGGGCCGCTACAGAAACGCCGGCAACGATGGGTGGTCTGGGTCACCTCTATCAGGAACCGCGGCAACAGGGGGTTCGCTAGCGCGTCCTCTTCAGCTTGAAACCCAAGTAGAGCAGCACTGCGAACAAGCCGGTGAAGCACAGTAGCGACCACATGGGTACCGGCAGTCCAAGCGTATAGAACTTGTCTGCGCAGCCGCCGTTGGCAAACAGAAATTCCGGCCACCAGTCTGCCATCGGCAACCCGTTGACGAAAATGCCGACCGGGTCGCGCAGGCAAGATGTCATGTCCGCGCCCTTCAGTACTTGCCAGAGGGCGAGCGCGATCCCGACCGCAGCGACGATCGCCGTACCGAATGCAAGCCCCCGTCTAGCGAAGGCGGCCGCAACCAGCGCGTCCACACCGACAACGAAATAAACGTAGCGCTGTAGCACACACAACGGGCAGGGTTGCTGTTTGTCGGGGCCGTACTGCAAGAAGTAGGCGTAGGCCAGCAGTGCAAAGCACAGCACGCCAATCGCAGCGAGGAGTACACGGACACGCGACGTTGTCATCTCCGGCAGAACCTACACCAGCACACGAAGTTCGCGTAGTAACACCGACAGCATCGCCAGATCGCTATCGCGCGCGGCTTTGAGATCATCCATCACTTCGTGCATGTGCGAGAGCGCTTTAGCGTGGTGCGTTTCCCACGTCGCGATGGCTTTCGCGGCCGCATCAACAGTTGTGATCGACGGCGACAGTTGCATGACACTCTCAGTCAACTGGCGCTGCAAGTTGGCGAGGTCGTCGCGCATGGCCGCGCGTGCCATGGCCTGCCAGTGTGTCTCACTCGGCAGTCTGCCAATCTGCGCGGATACCCAGCTTAGTGAAAGCTTGCCCGTCAGCGAATAATAGATGGCTGCGGCGAGCGGCACGGGCCGCTGCATTTGTGTCGATGCTTCGATGATATCGAGTACCGAGTACATCGCGTTGGTCCGGGCGATCGCGTTAGCGAGTGTGGCGGGCACGTGCTGGGCAATCAGTTCTTGCTGCCGCTTCGCGAGCGAGTCAGCGTCCTCTTTGGAGAGTAGCGTTGGCAGTTGATCGCTGACGGCAATCACACCCGGCGCAAAAAACGCCAGCGCTTCCGTGATCGGCATCCGCGCACCACGACGGCGCAAGAACCAAAGCGTTGACCGCAATACCAGTCGGCCGACCTCAATGAGCATTTCCGTTTGTGTGGCGGCGGGAACGACGTTGTCGAGTTGGTCGATGGCATCCCACACCTGATCAAGCTGATACACGTCGCGAGTCAGGATATAGCTTCGTACCACCTCGACGGCTGTCGCCCCCGCTTCTTCACGCATCCGGTGAATGAAAACACTGCCGGTGCGGTTAATGGCGGCGTTGGCAACGTCGGTAGAAATGATTTCACGCTTGAGCGGATGCGACTGCATCACGTCCTTGAAACGCACCTGCAGCGCGGTTGGAAAGTAGGTCACCAGCGC
>JAYVUH010000232.1:0-2043 GCA_043788115.1 Burkholderiales bacterium | reverse complement strand
GACCACGTGCAACTTCGCATCGCGAAACAATTCCTCTCCGCCCGATGCATCGCAAAGCTCGCAGCTCATCGCGTCGACATCATTGCAACGCGAGTGGCGCGGCGCTGGTCGGCGCGCTTCCCGCGTTGCTGATCACCGTCGGCGCAGCACCATTGGCATTCATCAGCCAGACGACCAGTGTGGTGTCTGGACGCTTCCAAACAATGTCGAAAATGCCGTCACCGTTAAAGTCACCGGTGGCAAAAATCGTCCAGGTCGGATTGGAGTTGAAGGTGTAGGTCGCCGTTTGCGTTACCGATAGATTGCTTGACGTGCACGACGCATTGGGATCGTCAGCCGCGCCCGTATAGGGTGGCAACGTCAGCCCGGTAGCATTCAGCACCACAATCTGCACTTCGCCAGTCGTTGCGTTGCGTGTCAGGATGTCTGCGCGACGGTTGCCCGTGAAATCGGCCAACTTGACCGCTGTAGACCCTGCTGCGAGGCTGCCGCCCGACAGATTCGCGCAAGTGCGCCCCGGGGTTGCCATCAACACGCGAACCGCGTTGGCCGGGCTGACATACACCATATCTGCCGCATTGTCGCCATTTAGATCGGCCGCACCCAGCAGCTTCCACGTCAGCGGCGCACCGCCGCGTTTGCGCACCTGTGTGACGCCATTGCCGTCGGTGAACCAGACGTACGAGACGCCCTGATCGTCGATATTCGGAGACTGGCCTTGAAAACGCCAGACGAGATCGCCAAAGCCGTCACCGTCGAGATCGCCGACAACTTGCACGTCCCATGCTGGCTTAACCATACGCAATGAAGTACCACCGCTGGCGATGTTGAAATTGCGGTAAAGACGTGCGTCGCCTTGGCCAGCGGGGTTCAGACTGACGACATCTAGCGCGGCCAGATCTGATTTACCGATGCCAGCGAAATCCACGGCACCCAACGCGCGGAAATTCTGGCCGGCATTGAGGGCGGTGGACGATGACCACTGAAACACGTTATTGACTAGGCGCCCCGCTTGGGTGAGTCCGGTCGTCGAGTTGACCAGCAGCACGCTCTTGTTGTTACCGTCGAGATCGATACCGCCGCGTTTTGAGAGGGGCGGCAGTACGGTTGATGTTGGGTCAAGCCACTGCTTCAAGATCGGATAAGCCAAGTCAAATCGCGAGTAATAGTCCCGATTAGAGGAGTTGTTGATGTCACCTGCGGTGGCGCAAGAGGAGGGGCCGCCCAGCAGGCCGCCGCGGAGGAAGTAGTTGCCACTAGCGACCGAGAAAATGCCGCTGCCCGAACTGCCACCTTCTGTCACGCCGCTGGTGTATGTCGGGGTGATATAGCTGGAGTTACCCATATCCGCCAACGCGGTGAACGGATTGGCCAGTGTCTGGCCGAGGGTGACTTTTTTCGGGTCACCAGCCGGGTGGTGAATGATCGTCACCGCCGTGGACCCGGCGATGGCGCTTGAGTCCCAACCGCTGAAGAAGGCGGTGACTGGCAATGGCGTGCTAAGGCTCGGTTTCAGTCGCAGCAGCAGCACATCGGTAGGCTGGTCGGCGTAGAGCAAATCTGCACCGCCCTGCACGGCGTTGGACTGGCTGCGCGCGATATCCGCACCGCCGCAAGTGGGGTTGTCGTAGTTCCAATAGGTGGTAAGTGTGTTGGCCTGTGTTTGCGTGCTCAGACAGTGATTCGCACTGTAGAAGTAGGGTATCTGGGTGGCGGCGACGGTATCGATGAGCAAGGTACCCGAGCAGATACACGACGACAGCGCGCCACCGGTGCCGCAGCCGGCCTGAAACACCATGTGCGCAACCGCGTTCTTGGCACTCACATAACCCGTGGTCTGGGTTGGGCAAATCGCGTCCACGTTGCAAGCGCCGGACGCGCCCTTGAGTTGTGTCGCCGCCTTGAAGCCATTGTTGACCGAGGCGAAGATGTGCGAGATGGC
Organism: Burkholderiales bacterium; assembly: GCA_043788115.1. Taxonomy (GTDB): domain Bacteria; phylum Pseudomonadota; class Gammaproteobacteria; order Burkholderiales; family Usitatibacteraceae; genus UKL13-2. The sequence goes on along the minus strand of JAYVUH010000232.1, from coordinate 101 downwards.
GTCTACCGACACACCGATTCCGTTGGGTGTTTCTCCCAGCGGTAGATGTATCTCGATTAGCTGCGTGTTGCCGTCGGTCATCGGCGTCCAGTAGCGTCCTG
>JAYVUH010000231.1:0-6661 GCA_043788115.1 Burkholderiales bacterium | reverse complement strand
GCGAAAGATACGGCGTCCAGAACGAGAAGGACAGCCACCGCAGTCGCAAGAGCTTGGCGCGGGCAGACGATAGCAGCGATCGGCTCACGCAGCAGACTTGGGTTACGCAGTCCCTTCGAAGTGCTGCGTTGCGCCGGTTGCGGCGCAGCCTAGTAAGTCCGGCGAATACGCCGAGAAGCCGGAACGAGTCGATTCGATGATGATCGGATAGCGATGCGTGCGTTACTCCTGAACGTTCGGCATGAGTCCTGCCTGTCGAAGTAAGCTCCTCAAAATACCCAATGCGGGATCGTCATTGCTGGAGCGGGGGAAAGCAGCACGCTGATGCCGTGCGCGTCACAGCGGCTCCGCCCCCTCATTCAGAATGTTCATGTAACCATCATATACGAACACTCGCTCTCGCTTGCGCCCTGTTATTTCCCGCACGATACCCAGCTGCTGCAGCGAAACGATTGTTCTCGAAGTCGTCGGAAAGCTCAATCCTGTTCGCGTCGATAACGCGGAGAGCGTTGTTAGTGGTCGTTCGCGCAGGGCATCAAACAAGCGGGATGCGCTGGACGTGCTCCGGCCGAGCGCCTGCACGCGCGCGGTGTCCTCGCGAAACATTGCCAGCAGACGGTTCGCGGTGTCCACCGCAGCGGTGGCGGTGCTGTGCACACCATCCAGAAAAAAGCTGAGCCACGCCTCCCAGTCGCCGTCGGTTCGCACCACATCGAGCAGCCGATAGTACTCGGCGCGGTGCTGCTTGAGGTACAAACTGAGGTATAACAACGGCTGTCGCAGTACGCCGTCGTTATGCAGCACCAAAGAAATCAACAGGCGTCCGAGTCGACCGTTGCCGTCCAGAAACGGGTGAATGGTTTCGAATTGCACATGCGCCAGAGCCGATCGTATCAATGGTGAATGCAACTGGCTCTCGTCGTGTAGAAAGCGCTCCAGCGCCGCCATACACGACGCAACTGCCGCGGGCGGTGGTGGCACGTACAGCGCATTGCCGGGTCGAGTGCCGCCGATCCAGTTCTGGCTCGTGCGGAATTCGCCGGGCTGCATCGCGGCACCGCGACCACGCGACAGAAGCTTTTCATGCATCTCACGCATGAGGCGGGTGCTGAGCGGAAAGCCGCCGCGCATACGAGCGAGCCCGTGCTCGAGCGCGGCGACGTAGTTCGACACCTCAACCACATCGTCGAAGATTGCGCCCGGGGCCTCGTCGAGCTCGAACAACAAGAGGTCTGACAGCGACGACTGCGTGCCCTCGATCTGACTCGATAGCAGGGCCTCTCGCCGGACATAGGCATAGAGGAACAGGTCCGGATCTGGCAGCAGACTCGTAATCGCGTCGAGGCGTCCACAGGCCAGTAGTGCCTGATCATGCGTGCGCGCCAAGGGGCCTGTGATGACGAGCGGCGGCTGCGGAGGGAGTGGCGCCGGCACGAAGGCGCGCACCGTCTCTCCACCCATGGTCCGCGCCGCATACGTTCCGGTGATTCCGCGATGCACGGCGATGCTCGAGTTGCGTAAGTGTTAACAGCGGAATTTATTATTAACGAATTGGCATAGTTTTGTAAATAGTGCCGCCGCTTATAGAGAGACCTTTAACGGCGGCTCGAGCCGCCATTTCTGGTGATATCAGTTCTGCTCGTGGCGAGAAGCCGGAGAAGCCGTTCTCGGGCCGCTTTGTCGTACGCGGCGACGCTCGGAGATGCGCGCCTGTCGACGCGCGGGGTAAGGGGTTGCCGTTGTGAGCTCACGACCTACTGGTTTACGATCAAGTAGCTGCGCGTGAGGCTCTCGCACGAGCCTTGTTCACTTGTACCATTGCATCATGGGCAATCCTCATCGCCCGCTCCGGGTCGACGCCCTCCGACACCAGCGCACCCCATCGGAGATTTACGAACGAATCGTACTCTGGGACAAATATGTCGGGAACATCGAGATACAATTTTGATACGAATGCGGAACAATTCTCAAGCGCTTTGGCTAGCTCACTGCTTCGATGCGGAAAGTCGAAGCCTTGAATTCGTCGCTCTCCCTTTGCGTGCTCCAGCGCGATGCTAAGCAGGGCGATCGCTTCCGAAACTTTGCAGCCTAGGCGATCAGACGACCGGAACGCCAGCGCAGGCTCACGACCCTCGTGAGATTCCAGTTCCGTGGCGACTAGCGTACAAAAATCACTTAGGAAGGTGCCGAATGATAACTCGGCGGCGATAAGCAACTCCGAAAGATGCTGATCGCTAAATGCGGAAGCCGCACTCCTCTTCGGAAGCGACGCATTCGCCGAACGTGAAGACGGCGGTCCCTCACGAGTGCTCGTCGCATCGCTCGTGAGACGATCGCGCCACTCAAGAAATTGCGAAAAGAGATTCATTTTCCTGTTGACCTCGCAAAGCGGTAAGATCAAATGATAGTGAATTCGACGGCAACGGTAGCACCCTTCAGAGGTTCATCAGCCACCGCAGTCAACCTCGGGCATCATTGACTGTGCGCGACTCCACCGATCCAGCGCTTTCAGCAGGTTCATCATGACTGCCCACGACTCGGAAGGCGACGACGTTCTTGCCGATCGCCGTCCTCCCCACGGTCACATGAGTCTCACCAGCCGCTAATCGATGCGCGCCCTTCTTCGCCGCACTTTTCTGAATCAGTGCAGATGCGGCTTGGGTGCGCTTTACTGAGACGCGACCCGTATTCTTGAGGCCCTTTACTTCACGTCTAGTCATGATCGCAAATTATTCTGCGCTATGTCGACCGGCAAGTCGCAAAACATTTCCTGGAAGGCACATTATCCTGCAGACTACGGCCCAAGTTTGCCGACTCAGGGAGCAGCTCCGCGATGCAGCGACTGCTCGCGTGGTCATTGTGCATCAGCACTGCAAACTTTTCGGCGGCAGCGGATGAAGACTTTTGACATCACCCTGCTCTGCGCGATCAAGCCCGACGAAGTGCGCCGTGTGTTCCTCCGCGAGTTGCCGAAAGCGTTGTGGATGAGTCGCGTGCGCACATAATATGTGAATCTAGCCCAGTGGCGGTTTCAAATTCACGACCACCGGGCTGGATTCCCACACGTCTAGGCACGCGACGCCGAAGTTCACAGTCTTCGTACCTCATTCGTTTGCCTGTTCAGTCATTTCGTGTCAACATTTGGCACAGCATTACTCCCACGCCCAACGCGCCGATCGGCCTCGAAATGGACAGTAGTCATCCCGATTTTGCACCGTTGCGGCTTCTTCGCGATGCAATCATCGATAAGGCGCGCGGACACGCGCGCCTCCTTAGCCGCTTTCCTGAGCTTGTTCGCGATGCGATTGAGTACGTGATCGACCCCATTTGTACTGGACGTACGACCATCAGAGAACTCGATAACGTCGAGAAGACGTTTGTGGGACTAAAGGTTGAACACTACATTCGCGACTTTCTTGACGTACCTAAGGGAGTTCGTGATCTAGTCATCGACGGGGAGAACGTTGACGTCAAGAATACCATCGCGAAATCGTGGACCATCCCGAAGGAGACTTACGACGAAGAAGGGCCTTGCCTTCTCATCGCCGTGGCTGATGATAGTGGACGATGCTCACTTGGCTTGATGCTTGCGCGACGAGCCTACCTCGGCGCCGAAAACCGAGATAAGAAGCGACAAGTGACCGTCGCAGGCCGCAAGAATATCATGTGGCTCATTGACGATCAGCCGTTTCCCCAGAGTGCCTGGGCCGGACTTGACATGGCTCGATTTCGCGAACTCCGCTCACTCAAGCCTGGTGCATTGCGCGCCGCGACATTTTTCGAAGAGAACATCGACATGATTGTGAACCGGCGTGTCGTGCAATCCCTCCTTTTCGACCAAAGAGATTACATGAAGCGGCTTCGCGGGAATGGCGGAGCCAGAGATCTTCTAGCGCCTAAAGGCATCGAACTGCTCAGCGGTATGTATGATCAGGATGCTCTGTTACGTCGTTGCATTTCTGGCGTGGAGAAAGACGACATGATCGCCGTCCGATCGATATAACTAAGCGATCGTGCGCGAGCGTGATTCGGCCACTTTCGTATTTCCTTCGGGTGAGTTATTCTTGCAATCATGAGCGAAGCTAAGCTTTCGTCACTTGAGATATGCGCAGGCGCAGGCGGACAGGCGCTTGGCCTTGAGCGCGCTGGATACCGCCACGTCGCGGCCGTGGAACTGGACGCGCACGCCGTTGGCACGCTCCGCCTGAACAGGCCGCATTGGAATGTGGTTCATCAGAACGTGCGCGAGTTCAATCCGCGCGAGTTTCGCGGCATCGATTTATTTGCTGGCGGTGTTCCCTGCCCGCCGTTCTCCACGGCGGGTAAGCAACTGGGCGCTGACGACGAACGCGACTTGTTCCCAACCGCACTCGACATCGTCGAGGCCATCAAACCTGCTGCCGTGATGCTGGAGAATGTGCCCGGCCTCGCCACCGCGAAGTTTGAGCGCTACCGGCGTACAATTGCCGCGCGTTTGGAGCGACTTGGATATGAGATCAGTTGGCAGGTGCTGAACTCTTGCAACTTCGGCGTGCCACAACTCCGTCCGCGATTCATTTTAGTCGCGCTGCGCCCGAAGGCCGCGAAACTCTTTGAATGGCCCACGGCGATTGGTAACCCGCCGACGGTCGGACAATCGCTGGTCAATTTGATGGCTGCAGGAGATTGGCCGGGTGCGCTGGCTTGGGCCAATCGCGCAAACGGTGTTGGACCAACACTTGTTGGTGGATCGAAGTTGCACGGTGGCCCCGACCTTGGTCCAACGCGCGCACGTGAAGCGTGGCGGCAGCTCGGCGTAGACGGTCGCGGCCTTGCAGACGCTCCCCCTACAACAGATTTCCCTGTAGACGGGTTACCGCGCCTGACGTTGCGTATGGCTGCGCGTGTGCAAGGCTTTCCTGATGACTGGCAGTTTTTCGGCAAGAAGACCGCAGCCTACCGTCAAATCGGTAATGCGTTTCCGCCACCCGTAGCGGCGGCGGTCGGCGTCGCGATTCGAGAGGCGCTCGCCGGTGTCCCAGCCAAGCGAAAGACTCGGCAAGTCGCTCTTTTTGGCTAGAGAAGCCGTCTTCGCGGCACGAAACGCGAGCGTGTGCCGTGTGCGCTCCGTAGGCAGTGACTACGGAGCGCCGAGCCAGTCACTGGCCTGCGCCTCGCGACCGCATGTCCTCAGGCGTTGAAAAAATCGAGGATGGCACGAGAACTTCTGCTCATAATTTTCTGCAAAGCGCAATTCGATTGCGAGATGGGCGCGCGCTACAGTCAACGTCACGCGTCAGCGAAATTCCGAACGAAATTGTTCGCGCGAAGCCCAGCGCAGGATTGCCAGCTCGGCTAACCGCTGCTCACTGATGTGTCGCCAACATCAAACGCGCGGGACGCTATTGCACGCACAAGCGAGTCTTCTGTCTGGAACAGCGTGAAGTCGTTAATGTTGAAGTCAGTAAGCGCGCGCAACGCTTCAGATCGGCTGCTCGCAGGAAGAACAATTTTGATCAGAATGTCTTGTCTGCTGCTTGCTGCAGCGAAGACATCATGGTGGCTGCAGAATTCGTGCCGTTGCGCGCCTTCGTTCCACGTGGTAGCAATTGTGTACCACGCTCGTTGCGAGAAGTGCCGCGCGTGAGTTCGGACGTATGGCCCCTTCAATGTTATCTGTGGGGCATTCGCCCAGCCAGACTTTACTCCGGACCTGGACTCCACATAGCAGTACACTGCAACGTTTCGATCGCCCCCAGCCGCATATGCGAAGTGCGCCGCAACAAATGGCGATTCAGTCCAGTCAAGCAATGGAGATGGAAAGCCGTGATGCCGAAGATACACGAGTAGGTCATACGACGGCAAATACGGACGAAATGCGTCAGACTCCTGCGCGATCTGATCCATCAGAGCCGGAAATTCTGGAACCTTCCAGTCACGTCCAGTGAAGGACTCAAGCTCGGCTACGTACTTCCTGAACATTGAGAAGTATTTCAGAACCGAAAATTGCTCAGTGGATCTGCGCTCGAGCGTCGTATCGAGTGGCCACTTCGCGTCCGACTGTCCGCGAAACAGCATGCGCACGGGACGCATCTCAGCTTGGTCGCTCGGCTCGAACTCTAGGCGGATTTTGTCGATGGTTCGACTAAAGCCTCGCCAACTTCGGATTCGTATCGTCCGCATTTCGAGATTGTGGTTTGAAGGATCCGCGCAGCTTTGCCGCTGTAACCTGCATTGCATTACCCGCCTTCCATCACAGCGGAGGCCTCTCATATCAATCAAGACTGAGGTCAGAACCCACGACCCGCAAGGCGTCGCGATCAAGTGTGGTCGCCTCGAATCTCGCGCGGCGCGCCGAAGTGTCGGCCTCTTCAAACACCCCACCGTAAACCCAAACCAGCGGCACGCTCCCGCGTACCGCTGGTTTCGTATCTCTGCGAACCAGCAACCAGAAACCAGCAACAGCGCCGCTACCTCGTCGCAGCCGCCAATCGCCGGATCTCCCCCGCCATCGTCTTCACGCGCGCACCGTCCTTGGCGCCCGCGATATCGGCATCAACCTTCCCCGCCAACGCATTCAGCACCGACTTCCGCGCCGCGCCGGTCGCCCGCTCGGCCGCCGTCAACGCGGCATCGATCGCCGTCGTGCGCGCGGCATCCAGTCCCTTACCGCGCACCAACT
>JAYVUH010000230.1:0-7710 GCA_043788115.1 Burkholderiales bacterium | reverse complement strand
TGGCCGAGTGGTTTAAGGCACTGGTCTTGAAAACCAGCGATGGCGCGAGTCATCCGTGAGTTCGAATCTCACCGCTTCCGCCATGTTTTGACGGAAGCGAGCAAGCCAACAGTTTGACTTGCGGGTGGGATTCGAAGGTAGTCGGCGATGCGCCGCAGGAGCCGCCGTTACGGGGTCGCGAGACGTGACCGAATCTCACCGCTTCCGCCAGATTTTTGTCGGGGGGATCAGTCGCCTCCCGTCTGCTGGAGGCGATTCGCATGCTCGCTGTTTGGGCTTACTGCTAATAGTCGCAAAGTGGGGGGACCAAGCGAGCATGAGTGAGAAACTCGACAACGCACCAAGCGGCCGCAGCGGCGGGCGCCAGAGACTACGCTTAGGTGAAATGTTGGTCAGCGAGGGGGTCATCTCGCCGCAGGCTCGCGATGAGGCGCTCGAGGCAAGTGCCACGACCGGCATGCGTATTGGCCGGGTGCTGGTGCAAAACGGTTCAATTAGTGAGGACGATCTGGCGATGCTGCTGGCTAAGCAGCTCGTGATCCCCTTCGTCAATCTCAGTCAGTTCCAGTTTCGTCCGGAGCTCATCAGATTGCTTCCGGAGGCGACCGCCCGGCGCTGTAGAGCCGTGGTGCTCGAAAAGCGTGAGGGCGGATTGCTCGTCGGCATGGCCGATCCGGGCGACGTCAGCAAACTAGACACCATCGAGCGCATCCTCAAGAGCGTGGTCATACCGGCGGCGTGCCCGGAGAACCAAGTCTTGGCAGCGCTGGACCGCCACTATCGACGCACAGACGAGATCAGTGATTACGTACGGGCCCTCGAAAAGGACATCGGTCAGGTGGTCGAGCGTGGTTTGCCGACCACGCTGGCCAAGGACGAAGTCCCCGTCGCGCGTTTGATGCAGTCGCTGTTAGAGGACGCGGTGCAGGTCGGTGCGTCGGATGTGCACATCGAGCCGCAGGAAAAATCGTTGCAGATCCGTTTCCGCATCGATGGTGTGCTCCATCCGCAGGCGGAATCCGACGTCAGCATCGCCGCTGCACTGACGCAGCGCCTGAAATTGATGGCCAATCTGGACATTGCCGAGCGACACATTCCGATGGATGGCCGATTCTCCATCAAGGCGCGCGCGCACGACATTGACGTTCGTATGTCAACACTTCCCGGCCAGCACGGTGAATCGATCGTGCTGCGACTGCTTGACCAGTCTGGTCAGGTACGAGGGCTGGATCGGATTGGCATGCCACTCGACATGGTCGATCGGCTACGTGCGATTCTGAAGTCAGGGTCCGGCATGGTGCTGGTCACAGGTCCGACGGGCGCGGGCAAAACAACCACCCTCTACGCGGCGTTGTCGGAAATTGATCTTATGTCGCTAAAGGTGATCACTGTCGAGGATCCAGTCGAATACCGGTTGCCAGGTATCGTGCAGGTACAGGTCAATGACAAGATTGACCTTTCGTTCGCTAGGGTGCTGCGAGCCACGTTGCGTCAGGACCCCGACGTAGTACTGGTAGGCGAGATGCGCGATGCGGAGACGGTTGAGATCGGCCTGCGCGCCGCGCTCACCGGGCATATGGTTCTCTCCACGCTGCACACACGCGACGCACCGGGCGCGGTGTTTCGATTGCTCGACATGGGTGCGGCGCCTTACATGGTCGCCACGTGCTTGCGCGCGGTAGTTGCGCAGCGACTTTGCCGGCTGAACTGCATTAGTTGCAGTCGTCCGTATCCGGTCACGCCGCAAGAAAAGGTATGGCTTAGAATGGCCGGTGGTGAAAATGCCGTCAATACTGCGGTCCAGCGCGGGCCAGGTTGTATGGATTGTGCGGGTTCCGGATACAGGGGGCGAACCGGTCTCTATGAAATATTCGTCATGGATGACGCCACCACGCAGGCGACCATTGACGGTGAGGGCGCAGCGTTCTTGGCGGCCGCGCGCACGAGTATGCGTGGGCAGACAATCGCCGATCACGCATTTGCGTTGGTTCGCGATGGGCTCACGTCCGTCGGCGAGGCAATGAGCGTGGCAACCCATCGCGAAGATTGACCGGAGTGGCCCAATACGCTTACCGCGGTCGGGACCCGGATCTGGCGATAGTGACGGGTACCATCAACGCAGAATCGACGGCTGAGGTCGTCAGGGATCTGACGGCAAAACACATCGTGCCGCTTGAGATTCAGGCGGTCGAAACCGCCGAGTCTGCGGCGGCAGCCGTCCCGGTGAATTGGGGGCGCTGGCTGGAGCCGCGCATCGCTGATGAGGACGTCATTCTCTTTACACGACAGATGTACACCTTGCAGCGCACTGCGGTGCCGATTTTGCGAGCGCTCGTGGGGTTACAGGTCTCCACCGCGAACCCAACGTTCGCCAAGGTTCTGGGTGAGATCCGCTACGATCTTGATCAGGGGCGCAACCTTTCGGTTGCAATGGAACGGCACGCCGGTGTGTTTTCACCGTTCTACGTTGCGATGGTGCGGGTTGGTGAGGTGAGCGGACAAATGGTCGAGGTGTTCAGCCGGCTCTTCATCCATCTGGAGTTTGAAAAAGACATACGTGAGCAAATCAAGGCGGTGGTGAGATACCCCGCGTTCGTCATGATTGCCGCCGCGATTGGTATCCTCATACTCAACATGTTCGTCATTCCTGTTTTTGCCAGCGTCTTCGCTGGCTTCAACGCACAGTTACCGCTGCCGACGCGCATCCTCATGGGCATTTCCGGTTGGACGGTGCGCTGGTGGCCGTTGCTGGCAATCGCTGCAATTGCCAGCGGCTTTGGCATTCGCGCGGGGCTGCGCTCGGCGGCCGGACGATACTGGTGGGACCAGCACAAGCTGGCGCTGCCAATTGTCGGTGAGATTATCCAGAAAGCGACACTGGCTAAATTTGCCCGCAGCTTTGCCTTGGCCTCAAAGAGCGGCATCCCGGTGTTGCAGGCGCTCACCGTCGTGTCGCGCACTGTTGACAATGCCTTCATTGCGCGCCGCATCGAGGAGATGCGAGAAGGAATTGAGCGTGGCGAGAGCCTCTACCAATGCGCCGAGGCGACGCGGGTTTTCACGCCGGTCGTGCTGCAGATGATTGCGGTGGGTGAGGAGACAGGGGAAACCGACGAGCTGCTAGCTGAAGTGGCCGGTATGTATGAGCGCGAAACGAGCTATGCGATCAAGGGATTGGCAACTAAAATCGAGCCAATCATCCTGCTGCTGATTGGCGCGCTGGTGCTGGTCCTCGCGCTAGGGATATTCCTGCCGATGTGGTCGCTGGGAGCGGCTGCGATGGGGCGCGGGTGAGGTCGTGTTTAGGGCGGAGACAAGCTGGGAGCGGCCTATTTTTTGTTAACCTCTGTGAAAAATACCAACATGTGGCCTAAATTGGGTAGCATACGATCACTTAGGCACAGTTAGGGATCCTCTGATTAAGTCCATTTCGTCGCTTCGATTTTTGCCAAATAAGGTTGTTGCTCACGCAAGAAATTCTCCTTACATAGCAGATATGTGCGGCGTCGAATTTCTTACGAGTTTGGCAACTGCGGTGCCTAGTCTGACTTATAACCAGCCACTTGGCCACCGCCTTTCGGTGGCTTAGTGGAATGGCTAGTAGTTTCATCAGAACTGAACTTAATCAGAGGTTCCTTAGATACACCGTGTGCTGGATTGGCGTTACCGATAGGCGCCACCTGATGTTCGTCATATCGATTCGAATTTACCAACCTGAGGGAGTTGCAAACCATGAAAAAACTTCAAACCGGCTTTACCCTGATTGAGATTGTGATGGTCATCGTGATCATCGGTATTTTGGCGGCCGTTGCCATTCCACGCTTTGTCGACTTGAAGTCGGACGCCTACAAGGCGACTGCGCAGGGATTTGCAGGCGCGCTGAATTCGGCTAACTCTATTAATACGGTGGGCTGTGCCGCCAAAGCAGGCGTGGTAACTGCCAACGTCTGTTCGACCGTGGCAGCCTGCTCCGCAATCGGTGGACTCATCGTTCCGAACGTTACGTTCGTAATCGGTGCCGTGCCAAATCCGACCATTGTTGGCACGCATTATTTGGCGGCCAATACAGCGTCCACAGCGACGGGCGTATCCTGCGCTGCGGTCTACGGCGATGGCACCGCAACAGGAACGGCTTACACGTTTACGGCAACAACAGCGCCGTAATTAGTCGCATGGCAGCCCAGCGGAACGAGCGGTATCGGTTCCCACGGGTCACTGTCTTCGCGGAGTTTGTAAAGTCGACAAGGGCCGGGAAAACCGGCCCTTGTCGCTTCCGTGGTTTCACTATAGTGGAACTCGTTGTGATACTGGTTCTGCTGGCCATTGTTGCGGTATTCGTCGCGCCGAACCTGTCGACGACCGCAATTACACTGCCAGCGGTGGCAACCAGAATCGCTGAGACCATCCGCTACACGCAGAGCATGTCGATGAGCCAAGGACAACGTTATCGACTTAATTTCACCGCGAGCACTTTGCAGATTACCGATATGGGCGGTGTACCGATCACGCAGCCCATGACCAATAGCACTGCTGCGGTGTCGCTCTCGCCGGTGGTGCTAAGTGGCTACAATCCGCCACTGGTCAACAGTTATGTGGCATTCGACACCAAAGGGGTGCCGTATGTCAGCGCAACAGCTGCACTCGTGGGCAACGCCACTATTACTCTCACATCCGGCGGCGATACGACAAATCTTGTGATCAAGCCCGAGACAGGGAGTGTTAAGTGACAACCTTCCGAGACCGCCACCGGGTGAGTGGCTTTACGTTGATCGAAGTCGTGGTCTTTATCGTGGTCGCCGGTGTGCTCGCCGCCGGGTTGATTGTGGCGATGAGCAGCACCGTGCGCGGAACGTCGCAAGCAGGACAAACCGATATGGCCGCCGAGATTGCTCAGACGCGCCTTGAGCTCATTCTAGCGCAGCGGCGCAGGGTCGGCTTCGCTGCGTTCGCCGATCCCTGTCCGGGACCGGCGGCGTGTACGGCGCCGACTGGCTATGCGGTTACCTCTTCTATTACCGCCGGCTGGGGCGGCGATCCGGTCAATTACAAAGTAGTCACCGTCAACGTTACGGGCTATTTTTCGACGACGGCGACCGCATTAGTGGCCAATTATTGAAATGGCAAGCCGCTCCGCCCATCGTGCCCCTCGCGGCTTCACGCTGATCGAACTGGTGGCCTCGATCGTGCTGTTCGGCGTCGTTGCCGCTATGACGGCACGCGTGCTTGGTCAGGGGTTTCAGTCTTTCATTATGGGCAGAAACATTGCGGAAACGGATTGGCAGGCGCGTGTCGCGATCGAACGCATGACGCGCGAGCTGCGCACCATCCGCGCGCCGGCAGACATCATCATGACATCCGGTTCGGATTTGACCTTCACCGACATTGACGGCAATGCCATTCGCTACTGTATGGGAACGGTCGGCACCTGCCCCGGCGCTGCGGGTGACCTGACTCGCAACACGCAGGCGCTGGCGACCGGCGTGAGCGGACTGGCGTTCAGTTATCTCACGAGTACGGGTGCGGCAACCGCGACACCCGCGCAGGTCTATTACGTGATGGTCGCGCTGACAGCCACGCAGGGCAGCATGAGCAAGAGCTACCAAGCCGTCATTAGTCCGAGGAATTTTCCATAATGCGCCGCCGCAGCCAATCGGGCTATCTGATGGTCGTACTCATCGGATTGTTGGTGGTAGTCGCGTCGTTGGCGTCGGTGCTGAGTTATCTCAATGCGGTCAACGCCACATCCGGCAGCGGGCGGCTTGGCACGATGCAGGCGTTGTTTTTCGCGGAGAGTGGACTTGAGTTCGAGCAGCTTCGCTGGGCACAAAATTTGGATTGGTACCGAAGTAGTGTTGATCCCAATCCGAATCCAGCGGCGGCGCAGGCGTTCGGCACTGGCACCTTCACGGTCTTTAGCAATTTGTCGGCCACGCTGCTGCGGACCGCCGCGCCTGCGGCGACGACGACGATCAATGTCTATACGACGGCACGCTTTCCCACCAGCGGTATTTTGCAAATTGAAGACGATATGGCCGTCAGCGGCGAATTTGTCCGTTACACCGGCGTGACGGCAAGCACATTTACCGGCGTGACGCGCGGCCAGACGGTCGGTTCGGTTTCCGCACTAGCGGGTCTTCACGCGCGCAGCGACCGCGTTTATCCGGTCACGATTCTGCGCACGGCAATGGCGGCCAACTGCACGGCGATGGCGTCTCTTCTGGTCGATGCCAATAGCAAGTTCCTCAGCGCCGGTACCCTTGATATCGAAGGCGAAGAGGTAGGGTTCACGGGCTCTTCAACCACCGGCGCGACGACAACGCTGACAGGTATCACACGCTGTCTAGACGTGGTTACAGCGGGTTTGCCAGCGTCGCATGCAATTGGTCAGCCGGTCACACCAATCCTCGTGGGAGGAGACTCTGCGGACTATCAAGTCGAAGTAATATCAACGGGAACTAGGGGCAGCAATTCCCGGTTTGCCAGAAGAACCATTCAGCGCTAAGGGTATGCCAGCATGAAGACGCGAATCATCATTGTTTGCGCATGGCTGTTGTGTGCGGTTTGGAGCCAGTCCGCGTCAGCTGCCAGGACATATACGAATACCCAATCGCCAGCTGCTGGTACCGCGTTTGATATGGGGACTGTACAATTCTTGACGTACCAGATTGCCAATACCTCCGGCGGTGGCAATGTCGGTGAGCGTATTTATGAGATGCGCTTTCGCATCAGTTCTGGCTCGCTGTTTTCCGCCAGTACCGCGGCACCCGCGGGTTGGACGCGGACGGCATTCAGTACCACCTCGGTGACTTTCAGCGCGACTTCATGGGCTAATGCCATCGCGGTTGGTGGCCCTGCGGTCAACTTTACGCTGGCTATTGCAATGCGTTCAACCACTGCCGATGTCACCAATGAACAGCTGCGTGACATGCGCGCTGCCTACACCACGACAACGACCGGCCCGCCGTTTACACGCCTTGGCCGCGTGACCACCAATACACCCGGTTCATGGAACCTGCAGTCACTTGCCATTACCTCGTTCCAAATCACCGATACCGGCGGGCTCCCGATCACCGCGCAGGCGGCGGGCAACACCTTTCAGGTGCGCATGACCGTCAAGAATAATTCCAGTGCCGCCCAGAACCCGGTTGTGTCCAATCCCAATCCACCGACCCGCTTCTGGGTAGGGACCGGGCCCTCACCGACTTGCGTTGCCGGTGGCTCCCTTTCCCTGGCAGCGGGCGCGTCTGGCGTCCTCATCTTCAGTTGCAGTTCGGTCGCGACCGCCAGCGGGGTCATCTCCTTCAGCGCCAACGCGCAGCGCGGCGGTACCGTCACATCGTTGGTGGCGACGTCGACCAGTCTGGCGATCAGCAACTTTATCGCCGGCGTTGCCGCGTCGTCGTCCTGCCTGTACGCTGGTGCCAGCCTGACGATCACGATGACGATCAATAACAATACCGGGTCCACCATCACGGCGGTGTCCGGAAGCGTCTCGCCGGTGGCCGGCGCACCGGTGGCCTACGTTTCAGGGCCCACCCCGGCATCAATCGCCAGTATTGCAAACCTGGGAAGCGCAGCGGTGACATGGGTTTACACAATGACCGTTGCCGGCGCGACCAATCCGTTCACCTTTAGCGGGTCAGCGTCCGGCACCAGCGGATCGCTATTGACCACACCGATCGCAACCACCTCGGCGCTGACGCGGGGTAA
>JAYVUH010000229.1:0-2379 GCA_043788115.1 Burkholderiales bacterium | reverse complement strand
AGCCATCAAGGAAACCCTCGAAGGCTTGAAAGATGCCGAGGGCAAGAGCATCGCCGGCGGCATCTTCGCCGCCGTGCCCTACTGCATCGACCTGATCGGTGGCCCCTACATCGAGACCGACGAGGCGGTGTGCAAAGCGTTCCGCCCGAAAACCGCCGTGCGCGCACGCGACACACTGCCACTCAAAGCGCGACCGAAGTAGCGCAACGCCCAAGCAACGCAACCCGCGACACGCCCTCGTGCGCGCCGCTTGCATCACACCGCACCAAAACTCACCGCCCCAAGACTCACCGTACCAACCTCATCAGGATCCCGCATGACCACCAATAATCTCCTCGAATGCGTCGAAGTCGGCACCGGCCCGGCCCCCACCGCCAGCGTGATCTGGATGCATGGCCTCGGCGCCGACGGCTACGACTTCGTCCCCATCGTCAAGGAACTCGATGTGGGCACGCTGCCGGAACTGTCCGGCGGCATCCGCTTCATCTTCCCCCACGCGCCGATGCGCCCGGTGACGATCAACGGCGGCATGGTGATGCGCGCCTGGTACGACATCAAGATGGTCGATCTGGTGCGCCAGGAAGACGATGCCGGCCTGCGCGCTTCGCAATCCGAATGCGAAAAACTGATCGCCAACGAAGTCGCACGCGGCATTCCAAAAAAACGCATCGTCCTGGCCGGCTTCTCGCAAGGCGGCGCGATCACATTGCAAACCGGACTGCGCCACGCCGAGCGGCTCGGCGGGCTGATGGTGCTGTCAAGCTATCTGCCGATTGCCTCGACCGTCGCGAATGAAGCGTCGCCCGCCAACAAGGATGTGCCGATCTATATGGCGCACGGCACGCGCGACCCGGTGATCGCGCTCGACCGCGCGGCGGCGTCAAAGGACGCGCTTGAGGGGTTAGGCTACAAAGTCGAATGGCATGAGTACCCGATGGAGCACTCGATGGCGCTCGAAGAGATTCGGGATGTGCGGGCGTGGTTGGGGAAGGTGCTTGGCTAAGGCACTCACCGAATCAGTTTTTTCATTTCGGCGATGAACTTCTTCGTATCGCTAGTAATTTTGACTCCGTATGCCACATCGTACGCACCTTGCGCAACATAACCTTTGATGGCCTGCCGGGATTCCCGGAGAGACTTGCGTTCGACACTGACCATCCATCTTTGCAAATTCTGCCGACCGCCACCGGTTCGATAAATCGCCGCCGCCTCTTCTACAAATTTCAGGAAATCAGCTTGAGGAATATCTGAACAACACTCGATCCAAGGAAGACGCGTATGGCGGTAGATTTCATCGAGATAGATGTGCCGCAGTTTCCACGACTGCTCCGTACCACCTGATTTTTCGGCATCCAGTAAGTGCTGCCTCCCAACACCGCAGTACAGACCGTCGGACTTTGCGACGTAGTACGAAAGCGGTGCGCCATGAAACGAGTTGCCAAGATAAACGCCCTCTCCGGCCGACTGCCGCTGGTAGCGGCGCAGCAGTTCTGCGTCCATGCCAGATTTCTCATACAGCAGTTGGTTCCGCTGTTCAAAATCCCGCACGTCGATGATTTCATTCTGAAGTGCAGTCTGTGCCGCGAGCTTGCGGGACATTTCCCGGCAAATTTGATGGCTTTCCCGAAAACCATCCCACGCAAGCGCCGCAGCGCTTTGTGAAAACACATTCGACGAAGCAAGCAGAGCCAGTGCACTCGCCCAACGGGCAGGTGTCGTCATCGTAGTTTTCGAATTCGGCCTGGATCGCGATGGCCATCATTACGACTGACTTGACAGCCAAGCGCCAGCAAAAGCCGATGGGCGTGACTCCGCACCAACATCTTGAGCGCCGCCTCGACGGTTTCACCCTTCGTCGAATAGCCGCCCGCCTTCATTGCGGTGGCAAGCAGTTTTTCATCAATCTCGATGCACATGCGCATGGCAGTGACTCCTCGCTAAATTCAATTGCGTCGATAGCATCCGTCCAACAACCGCCCCCACCAATCACTTCCGCGTGGTCTATGGCGGAAACCGGCTCTCAGAGCCATCCTCAGGGCGATGCGGCGTTTGGCGCATAACCTACCGGTACACCCCATCCCACTCCCCCGCCTTCACCGCCGCGCTCTTGCCATCCGCACTCACCTCGGGACGGTTGAGCGTGAACGCGCTCTCCGGCGTGACCACCGCGTAATCCATGTAGCCCATGCGCGCAATCGGGCGCATCGCTACCGTGTCGAGCAAGCCGTCCTTCAGGTACTTGTCGTCAATGTAGACGCCGACGACCATGCCGAACACCACGGTATGCGTGTGCTTGCCGTCGCTCGGTAGCTCAACGGTTTTCCACACTTTGCATTCGAGCGCGGCCGGGCTTTGGGCGACGCGCGGTGCTTTGATCAG
>JAYVUH010000228.1:0-12560 GCA_043788115.1 Burkholderiales bacterium | reverse complement strand
GGATTTATTCCGGCGGGGCCTGGTTGGCGCAGCGATTGGCGCACCAGATGCAGCTGGAACACCGACTGGGCTTTATCGATGTGTCGTTCTATCGTGACGACTATGCCGAGAAAGGTTTGCACGCCGAAGTCCGGCCCAGCAAAATTCCATTTGATGTCGAAGGCGCCACCATCCTGTTGGTCGACGATGTGCTGTACACCGGCCGCACCACGCGGGCGGCGATCAATGAATTGTTTGACTATGGCCGACCGGCCCGCATCATGCTGGCGACGCTGATCGATCGCGGCGGGCGCGAGCTGCCGGTTGCGCCCGACTTCGTGGCGGCCAGTGTGACGCTGGCAGCGGGCCAGTCGCTGACCTTGCAACAAGCCGCCGATGGCGGGCTTTCATTGACGGTGACGCATGCTTAATCCCCAGCTCGACAAGGATGGTCAACTGCAGCATCTGCTGACCATCGAAGGTCTGCCGAAGGCCATCATCAATCATATTCTCGACACCGCTCAGTCGTTTGTCGGCATCAGCGACCGGGACGTGAAAAAGGTGCCGCTGATGCGCGGCAAGAGTGTTTTCAATTTGTTCTTTGAAAATTCGACGCGCACCCGCACCACGTTTGAAATCGCCGCCAAGCGCTTGTCGGCGGACGTGATCAATCTCAATATCGGCGCTTCCTCGACGACCAAAGGGGAATCGCTGGTGGATACCATCGACAATCTGATCGCGATGGATGCAGACATGTTCGTGGTGCGCCACAGTCAGTCGGGCGCGGCGCATTTGATTGCCAAGCACGTAAATCAGGTGCGGCCGAACGTTGCGGTGATCAATGCTGGAGACGGGCGTCACGCCCATCCGACGCAGGGCCTGCTGGATGTGTACACCATCCGCCACTACAAAAAGTCGTTTCACAATCTGAGTGTGGCGATCGTTGGCGATATTCTTCACTCGCGGGTTGCGCGATCCAGCATTCACGCGTTGACCACGCTTGGGTGTCCGGACGTACGTGTCATCGGCCCCAAGACACTCATCCCCACCGAGTGCGAGCGCATGGGCGTATCAGTGCACCACGATATGAAGCGCGGTATTGAAGGGTGCGACGTGGTGATGATGCTGAGATTGCAAAACGAGCGGATGGAAGGCCCGCTACTGCCGAGTGCACAGGAGTTCTTCAAGAGTTATGGGCTTACCGCCGAGAAACTCGCGCGCGCGAAGCCGGACGCGATCGTCATGCATCCGGGACCGATGAATCGTGGCGTGGAAATTGAATCGACGATTGCCGATGGCAGGCAGGCGGTGATATTGCCGCAGGTTACGTTTGGCATCGCCGTCCGCATGGCAGTCATGACCATGGTCAGCAGGCACGCACCGGGCAGCACGACCAAAGCGGAGGCGGCATGAAACTCGAAGTCCGCAATGGCCGATTGATCGATCCGGCTACCGGTCAGAGCCCCGGCCGCGATGAGCGCGCCGACGTGTTCATCGATGACGACAAGATTGTGGGTGTAGGTGCCGCCCCGGCGGGATTCGTCGCGGACAAAGTCATTGATGCGGCTGGAAAAGTGGTTGCCCCGGGTTTGGTAGATTTGAGTGTGCGCTTACGTGAGCCCGGCTATGAACACAAAGCCACGCTGGAGACAGAGTTGATGGCGGCGTCGGCCGGTGGCGTAACCTCGCTGGTCTGCCCGCCGGATACGGAACCCGTACTCGATGAGCCGGGTCTGGTCGAAATGCTCAAGCGACGAGGTTGGACGCTCAACCAGGCGCGTATCTATCCGCTTGGCGCGCTCACCGCCGGCCTCAAGGGGGAAAAACTCTCTGAGATGGTCGAATTGACTGAGGCTGGCTGCATTGGTTTCTTTCAGGCGGATCGACCGATTGTCGATACCAACGTGCTCTACCGTGCGATGCAGTACGCCGCGACCTATGGTTATACGATTTGGTTGCGTCCGGAAGACGCGCACCTCGCGCGTGGCGGCATTGCTCACGATGGCGAGGTGGCGTCGCGTTTAGGGTTGGCAGGTATCCCTGCAAGCGCCGAAACCGTCGCCATCGCCACCATCACCACGCTGATGCGTGATACCGGTGCAAAGGTGCACCTTGCGCGACTTTCATCGGCGGGCGGCGTCGCGCTGGTGCGTCAATCGAAAGCGGCTGGCCTGCCGCTAACGGCGGACGTGGGTATCCATCATCTGCTGCTGACCGACCGTGACATCGGCTACTTCGATTCGCAGTATCGTTTCTCGCCGCCGCTGCGTTCGCCGTCTGATCGCGATGCGCTGTCGGCGGGCGTGATCGACGGCACCATCGACGCGATCTGCTCCGATCACACGCCGACTGATGACGACGAAAAGAACGTGCCGTTCGGCGAAGCCACACCCGGCGCTTCGGGGTTGGAGATGCTGCTGCCGCTGACCTTGAAATGGGCGGAGCAGGTGAAGCTTCCGTTGCCGACCGCGCTTGCCAAGATTACCGCCGGCCCCGCCGACGTGCTGCGTAAATCGCAGGGCAGGTTCACGGTCGGCGCGCCGGCCGACCTGTGCATTTTTGATCCGCGCGCATTCTGGGCGGTCACCCGAGAGACGCTGGTTTCACAAGGCAAAAACACACCTTATCTTGCCCGCGAGATGCAGGGCAGGGTGATCCATACGATATGCGCTGGACGCGTGGTTTACTCGGCCTAGCCACGGCCACTGCCACGGCTAAACCCACCTTTGAAATCAACGACACGAACAGTGCGCCTTCGCGTGCCGCAAACAACATGAATCCACTTCTTGATTTCTCCGGCCTACCAAAATTTGAGTCATTCTCGCCGTCGCTGGTAAAGCCCGCCATCGAGCAACTCATAGTTGATGCAGAGCGGACGGTCAGGGATGTTTGCGCGGCGTCCGCTACACCCTCTTGGACGAACGTGGTCACGCCGATCGACGACGTCACCGAACGACTCGGCCGCGCTTGGGGGATGGTAGGCCACCTAAACGCAGTGGTTAACTCGCCAGCGCTGCGCGACGCTTATAACGACATGCTGCCAACGATTACACAGTTCTGGACGCAGCTATCGCAGAACGAAACGTTGTTTGGCAAATACAAGCAAATACGGGCGTCTTCAGGCATTTCTGCCCCAAACACCCCGCCAATAGGCGACCTTTCACCGGCGCAGAAGCGCTCGCTGGATAACGAGATTCGTGACTTTCGCCTTGGCGGCGCGGAGTTGTCGTTGGCCGACAAGGCGCGCTTCCAAGCCATTCAAGAAGAACTATCAACACTCATGTCGACGTTCAACGACAACGTGTTGGATGCGACCAATGCGTTTGGCTATATCGTCGTCGACGAGGGCGAGTTGGCGGGGCTGCCGGACGACGCCGTAGAGGCGGCGAGGGAACTGGCCTCGGCGGATGGTCAAGCGGGCTGGAAATTTACCCTGCAAGCGCCGTCGTATATGCCGGTGATGCAATACGCCCCATGTCAGCCGCTTCGCAAACTGATGTATCGCGCTTACGTAACGCGTGCCTCCGAGCTCGGCGCCAAGGCCGCTTGGGACAACACGGCCGTGATCAAACGTATTCTCGAATTGCGCGCGGCGTCGGCGAAGCTGTTGGGCTTTAATAATTACGCCGAGGTCTCGCTCGCGGCAAAAATGGCGGAGACGCCGGATGAAGTGATCAACTTCCTTAGTGAAATGGCGGCGAAATCCCGCCCGTTCGCGGAACAGGACTGGCGCGATCTGCAAGCGTTCGCACGCGAGCATCTCGACATGGCGGAGGTCAACGCTTGGGATGTCGCGTATGCATCCGAGAAACTTCGCCAGCAGCGCTATGCGTTTTCCGATAACGATGTGAAGCAGTACTTTCCGGAAGCCAAAGTGATCGCCGGTCTGTTTCGCGTGGTCGAGTCGATTTATGGCGTGAAGCTATCAACCTCAGTGGCGCAGACGTGGCACAAGGATGTGCGGTTCTTCGATGTGCGTGATCGTGACGGTACACTGATCGGCCAGTTCTACTTCGACTTGTATGCACGTGAAAACAAACGTGGTGGCGCGTGGATGGACGACGCCATCAACCGCCGCCGCATCGGCGGCGCTGAAGGTAACGGCGGCGCTGAAGGTAACGGCGGCATCAGCGGTCATATCCAGCATCCGGTCGCGTTTATGACGTGCAATTTTCCCGCGCCAGTGGGCCGCGGTGACCAACTACGGCCCGCGCTGTTCACGCACGACGATGTCATCACCCTGTTTCATGAGTTCGGTCACGGACTCCACCAATTGCTGACCGAAGTCGATGAATTGAGCGTCTCGGGCATCAACGGCGTTGAGTGGGACGCCGTCGAGCTACCTTCGCAGTTTATGGAGAACTTTTGCTGGGAGTGGGACGTATTGCAACACATGACATGCCACGTTGAGTCCGGTGAGGCGATACCCCGCGCGCTGTTCGACAAAATGATCGCGGCGAAAAACTTTCAGGCCGGCATGCAGTTTTTGCGACAAATTGAGTTCGCGCTGCTGGACATGGTCGCACACACCAGCTTTGACGTCGAAAAGGATACGATGCTGGCGCTGGCCGAACGCGTCCGTCACGAAGTGGCCGTGATCAAGTACCCGCACTTCAACCGGATGCCGCACGCGTTTGGCCATGTCTTCGGCGGGGGATATGCCGCCGGTTACTACAGCTACAAATGGGCCGAAGTGCTATCGGCCGACGCGTATGCCGCATTCGAAGAAACAGGTGTGCTGAATGCCGAAACGGGTGCCCGCTTCCGGCGCGAAGTGCTGGCGCGCGGCGGCAGTCGGCCGGCGATGGAATCGTTTATCGCGTTTCGTGGCCGCAAGCCTGAGATTGAACACCTGCTTAGACACAATGGCATGAAGTTAGCTGCGTGAAACAATGAACAACCAAGGTACGGTCCACCAAAATTTCCGAGAGGTTCTTCGCTTATGGCGGTCGGCTATATGAGAGCTTTTCTATTGACGATCACCGCAAATCCCCCGCTCGACGCCTGTCGGCATCTCGCCGCCCCCTTTTCAAAGGGGGCAACCCTCGCGCAGCGAGCGGTGGGGGATTGTCGGTCGTCAAGTGACTGGAACGCCTAAATGAAAATCGCCACCTGGAACGTCAACTCCCTCAACGTGCGCCTTCCCCACGTCCTCGAATGGCTGAAGACCTCACCCGTTGACGCGATGTGCCTGCAAGAGCTCAAACTCGAAGACGCGAAGTTTCCGCTCGAAGCCATTGAAGACGCCGGCTATCACGCGGTGTTCAACGGTCAGAAAACCTATAACGGTGTTGCGATCATTTCGAAATCGCGCCCGGAAGATGTTGCAAAGGATATGCCCGGCTATGAGGACGCGCAAAAACGCGTCATCGCCGCGACCATCAACGGCGTGCGCGTGGTCAATGTTTACATCGTCAACGGCCAGAGCCTCGACTCCGACAAGTACCAGTACAAGATGGCGTGGCTCACCGCGTTGCGTGGCTATATGGCGAACACCATTGCAACTTATGGCGATGTCGCATTGCTCGGCGACTACAACATCGCCCCGGAAGATCGTGACGTGCACGACCCGAAAGCGTGGGAAGGTCAGGTCTTAGTGTCGGCACCGGAGCGGGCACATCTTCAGGCGCTGATCGATCTCGGATTGACCGACAGCTTTCGCCAGTTTGAGCAAGCCGACAAGAGCTTTACCTGGTGGGATTACCGCATGAACGGATTCAAGCGCAATTTGGGATTGCGCATCGACCATATCCTGCTGACAAAGGCGTTGTCAGAGCGTGCGGTGTCGTCGGTGATTGATATTGAGCCGAGGAAATTGGAGCGGCCTTCGGATCACACGCCGGTGATCACCACCGTGAAAGACTGACGTCTAGTTCAGCCCCAGCATCAATTCAATATTTTGCATCGCCGCCCGTCCGGCGCCTTTGCCAAGGTTGTCCAGCCGCGCAGTCAGGATCGCTTGATTCGTCGTCGGATTGTCGAACACGAACAGTTCGAGCTGATTGGTATTGTTCAGTGCTTCCGGATTGAGTTCAGCCGGTGGCTCAGCGCTATAGGGTTTCACCTCAACATATTGGCTGCCGGCAAAATGCGCCGCAAGCACGTCGCGCAATTCCTGTCCCGACGTTTTCTTTGGGAGCGACCACAAATTCAGCGGGACTTGCAGCAGCATGCCTTGTTTGTAGCTGCCGACCGAGGGCGTGAATAGCGGCGCATGATCGAGCATCGCGTAGTGACGCATTTCCGGCAGATGTTTGTGCGTCAGCTTGAGGCCGTACGCGATGAATTCGGTTTGGTTGGTCGGCGCCTCGAACGCCTCGATCATCTGGCGGCCGCCACCGGAATAGCCCGATACGCCCCATGTGGTGAGCGGGTAATCTTTTGGGATATGACCTGAAGCCACCAACGGTCTGATCAGCGCAATGAAGCAGGTCGACCAGCAACCCGGATTGGCAACGCGGCGCGATTGGCGAATGCGCTGCGGCTGGCCTTTGTCCATTTCCGGAAAACCAAACGTCCAGTCGGGCAACACACGGTGCGCGGTCGAGGCGTCGACGACGCGTGTGTTGGCGTTCTCAATCATGGCTACCGATTCGCGTGCAGCGTCGTCAGGCAGACACAGCACGGCGAGATCCACCGCATTCAACAATCGCTTACGCGCATCGATATCTTTACGCTTTTCGGGCGCGATGCTGATGACGTCGATGCCGCCGCGGGCGAGTAACAATTCACGGATCAACAGCCCCGTGGTGCCGTGCTCGCCATCGATGAATACAGTGGGATTTGCCATACGCTATCAGGGTTCAAACCAGAAACTAACTAGGCCGTCATTCCCGCGCAGGCGGGAATCCAAGTTGAGCAACTTACTTGACTACAAAACTTAGATTCCCGCCTGTGCGGGAATGACGCACGATTGTTTGCCTACCTCTACACCAGTGCCAGAACTGATTCGGCGTTCGAGACTTCAAACTTGCCGGGGCCTTCGACTGCGACGTGCGTGACCGTGCCGTCTTGCAAAATCATTGCGCAACGCTGCATGCGTACGCCGAAGTTCTTGGCGGTCAAATCCAGTTCAAGGCCGAGCGCCTTTGCCCAGGTGGCCGAGCCGTCACCGAACATGCGGATCTTGCCTTCCGCATGTTGATCTTTTGCCCAAGCGCCCATGACAAACGGATCGTTGACCGAGACACACCAAATTTCATCGACGCCCTTGGTCTTGAAGTCTGCGTAGTGCTTGAGATAGCCTGGCACGTGCTGTGCAGAACAAGTTGGCGTGAAGGCCCCGGGCAGCCCGAAGATGACGATTTTCTTGCCTTTGACTAGGTCATCAACTTGAAACGTATTCGGGCCGAGCGAACAGCCTTCGGTTTCAACCGCAATGAACTCGCTCAGCGAGCCGCTAGGAATTTTGTCTCCGACTTTTACCATGTGTTTTCTCCAGAAAAAACTACGTTGAATAGGTGAACGAGTCGGCGAAGAATTCATCTTCCGGCAGACCGCGTTCAATGAAAGTGGTTTTGGTTGCATCGATCATCGGTGGCGCACCGCATGCGTACACCTGATATCCGGCAAGGCTTTCGAAGTCGTCCAGCACCGCCTGATGGACAAAGCCCGTTCGACCAGCCCAATTATCCTCTGGTTTGGCGTCTGACAAAACCGGTATGAACGTGAAGTTCGGATGTTCTTTCGCCCACTGCGCTGGAAGCTCCGCCATATACAAATCAGCGAGTGATCGGCAGCCCCAGTAAAGCACCATCTCGCGATCAACGTGCTTGAAGAATGCGTGCTCCAGAACGGCTTTGATTGGCGCGAACCCGGTTCCGCCGGCGACCAACAGAATCGGTTTGGTGGAATCCTCGCGCAGAAAGAACGAGCCGAGCGGACCTTCAAAACGCAGAATCGCGCGATCACGCATCTCATTGAACACGAAGCTGGTGAATTGTCCGTCGGGCACATGGCGGATGTGCAGTTCAACGTGCTGGTCGCGGTGTGGGGCGTTGGCCATCGAGAAGCTGCGGCGCTTGCCGTCCTTGAGTAGGATATCGAGGTACTGCCCGGCGAGGTATTGCATACGCTCCTGTGCAGGCAGCTTTAGATACAGGACGGCAACATCCGGCGCAGGCTTTTCAACTTTCTCCACACGACACGGCAGCGTGCGGATTTGGATATCACTGGTGCCGCCGATTTCCTTGACCTCAAGGGTGACATCGGAACACGCTTTGCCTACGCAGAACAGCGCCTTGCCAGCTGCCTTTTCTTCCGTTCGCAATGTACGTTCCTGATAGGTGCCGTAATCGAACTCACCGGACACCAGTGTTCCCTTGCAGGATCCACAGGCGCCGTTGCGGCATCCGTACGGCAGGCCAATACCTTGGCGCAGTGCGGCTTCGAGGATGGTTTCGTCAGAGGCGGCTTTGAAGGTGTTGCCGGAGGGTTTGAGTGTGACGGTGAATTCAGTTGCCATGGTTCAGAGGGTGTCGTTCAAGAGGTGCTGCCGGGGCGAATCAAAAAAGACCTCCACTATACTTGCCCGCTATGTCGAAAGGAAATGCGTTGGAGCCGATACAAAGAATGGTGCTGATTGTGGGCTTTGGTGATATTGGCCAGCGCGTGTCGCGTTTGTTGTCCCCAACCCATCGTGTCATCGCCTTGATTCGCCGCACTGATCGTGAAGCCGAGGTGCGTGCGGCTGGCGCAACACCGCTGATCGCGGACCTCGACAACGCGGCATCGCTGCAATGCGTTGCCGGGGTTGCAACGACCGTTTTTCATTTTGCACCTCCACCCAATCATGGCGCCGACGATACGCGCACCGAAAATCTGCTGGCAGTACTTTCGTCTGGTGATGCACCGGAGCGCCTGATCTACATCAGTACCACCGGGGTATATGGCGATTGTCAGGGGCAGTGGATTGATGAACTTAGCCCCAAGAACCCGGGGTCGGATCGCGCAAAGCGCCGTGTGGACGCCGAACAACGGCTAACCAGATGGGCACTTGCGGGCGGTGTCGGCCTTGCCGTCCTCCGAGCGCCGGGCATTTATTCTGCGGATCGCTTACCCATTGAGCGGCTGCGTGCAGGTACGCCGGCAATAGCAGCAGCTGAGGATGCTTGGAGCAACCACATCCACGCCGACGATCTTGCGACTGCCGCAGTGCATGCGATGGCGTACGCAAAGAACGACGGTTCCTCATCGACGTCGGTGTTCAATATTGTCGACGACAGTGAACTTAAAATGGGCGATTACTTCGATCTCGTCGCTGATCACGTTGGCTTGCCACGACCGCCTCGTGTGTCGCGCGCTGAGGCCGGCTCACAGGTGTCGGCTGCCATGTTGTCGTTCATGCGCGAGTCGCGGCGCATCCGGAATCAGAAAATGAAGTCGGAGTTGGCAATGACGTTGGCGTATCCAACGGTTGAGCTGTTCCTCAAGCGATTGGCCAAGCCTGCAGATTAAGCGGCCATTGCACATCGGCGGCGCTGCTGAACCAGATAGGCCGCGCGTTGCTAGCGCTGGCGCTTAGTCGCGGCGGAATTCGCCTTCAATCACGCTTTCGTTGGGAGCGAAGGCTCGGCGAGTGGGAGCGCGCTCGGCGGGCCGAACGGCATTCGCATCGGCAAACGCAGGCTCGCGGATGGGTATGAGCAAAATGACCAACGCCATCACGTCCGAAATGAATCCCGGGAAAATGAGCAGCAACCCGGCAATGACGGTGCGGAAACTATCGATCAGCGCAGCCAGCGAAAACTGGCCGTGGGAGAGCGCTTGACCGAGGCGGCTGATGAGCGAGAAGCGCGCCTGTTTAATCAATACGATGCCGGCGATCGCGGCGAACACCAGCCAAGCGACCACCCACGCTCCGCTGCCGGGGCCGGAAGCAAGCTTGAACAACAAGGCCCCTTCCAGAAGCGGGAAGCCCATTAAGATTACAAGAATCACCAAACGCATAGAGTTCCTATTTTGACCAGCCAGCAATGGCGAGACAAATACTAAATGCAGCTAATCGTTGAAATTACAACAGCACGTACCGAACGCAATTCATCGAAGGCTACCTAACGAATAGACAGTTGAGGATTAGCTTACGTTCAGCGGTTATCCTTATGTCAGCACCAATGCGTTACTGAAGAGGGGTGACAGCGCTGCCCACAGAAGTTTCACTGCTGGCACCTTCGGGCGCTCATCCGATTGCCCTTACGCGTTCGAACTCGACCGCCGACAAATGACAGATCAACTCCCAGAAGACTAGATCAATGCAAATTAAGTTAGCGCTCGCTCTCGCCGTTGTGTTGGCCAGTTGGACGGTTTTAGCTGACGAGACCAAGTTCACCGGAGCGAAGCCTGTTTTGGATTCGGCCGAATCGGCAAAAACTGGACCGGAGTTGCTCGATCCCGAGCAAGCCTTCAAACCGCAAATCCGCATCGTAGATCGTTGGACGGCCGAGATCCGATTCGACATCGTGCCCGGCTACTACTTGTATCGAGACCGCATCCGCGTCGACGCTGAGTTCACGCGCCAGCCGGTGGCCGCGCGAAAACAATCGGCGAACGGGACGCCCACCGTCGACGTGAATGCCGTCAAACACCCGTTGCGATTGACGCTGCCAGCTGGCAAGAGGGTGGACGACCCAACTTTTGGCAAGGTCGACATTTTCGACAAGAGGACGACCTTGCTCGTGAATCTGTCCACGCAAGCCCCCGAGGCTGCCAGCGATGGGAAATCCGTCAACGCCAAAGGCGGAAAAAAACCCGGACCTCCAACGCCGGCATCAAAGTTCATTCTGACTTCACAGGGCTGTGCGGCGGCTGGCGTGTGTTTTCCTTCGCAGCAGCATGAGTTTCCAATGTCGGCCCAAGTCCTGACAGGCAAGGGCGCGTCGACCTCCGAGGCGGGGTGGCTGTCACCGCTGACAGAGGCACGCTCGCTTGGCTTTGGGAAATCCACGTCGCCGGCGAGTTCATTGTCGCCGCCGAAATAGCGTGCCGACGACATGAACCGCAAGCCGCTGATGTTTGTCGGGGCCGCTATTGCTGGCGTGTTGGTGCTTTTTGGCGCTGCCGTCGTGGTTGGCCGACTAGCGCCACAACCGACGGTCAGCAATGCGGTGAGCGTAGGCTCTTCGGCCACCGCAGCGGTGATTTACGCGGCGACATTCACCGACCTCAATGGACGCCGACAGTCACTCGGCCAATGGAGCCACCGCCTGTTGGTCATCAACTTTTGGGCAACTTGGTGCGCGCCCTGCGTCGAAGAAATCCCAATGTTGGTGCGAATGCAGGAAAAATACGCATCTTCAGGGTTGCAAATTGTCGGCATCGCCGCCGATTCTCATCTAAATTCGGCCAAATTCGCCAAAAAATTGGCGATCAACTATCCAGTGCTCCCAGATGAAAGTCAGGCCATCGAGTTTTCCAGACGCGTTGGAAACCGCTTGGGCCTGCTCCCGTTCAGTATCGTCCTCAGTCCCGCAGGGGAAATTGTGATGACAAAGCTAGGGATGCTGACCGAGGAGGAGTTGACGTCACTCGCGCTCAAGTATTGTCAGCAGGAGAAAAATATCACTAAAACACAACATCTTCGGTAATTTAGCAACAACTTTCGCAATTCGCCTTGCCTTGGACAGCCAATCTAGACGCATTTGCACAAATATTAGGCAGTCTTTGCGCCGCGTTGAGTGCAGTCGATTTGAGAGTGCCGCGTAGTGACTCATCGGTCACTTAACTCCGTCAACAAAGCGGCATCGTCGCGCAATTTCAGGCAAACTACGCTGATGCAACGTCACTCAGCCACAAGTATTCTGGTTTTACACGGTCCAAATTTGAACCTGCTCGGTAGCCGCGAGCCCGAGGTTTATGGCCGGGACACCTTAGCGGATATCAACGCCAAACTCGCCGCCCTCGCAAAAGCCGAAGGCATTGGCTTCGACGCGTTCCAGACCAATTCAGAGGGGGCGCTGATTGATCGTGTCCACCTGGCAAAAACCGATGGCACCGGGTTTATCGTCATCAACCCGGGAGCGTTCACCCATACCAGCATTGCCTTGCGCGACGCGCTGCTTGCCGTGGCGATCCCATTTATTGAAGTGCACTTGTCAAACGTCCATGCCCGCGAACCTTTTCGGCAGCAATCCTATTTGTCCGACAAGGCCGTAGGCGTCATTTGCGGGTTGGGCGCGAAAGGCTATGAGTTTGCCGTCGCTGCGGCCATGGCGCGACTTGACCTCCTGAAAAAAGCCTGATCGCCGGACCGCCTCGGAAGCCCCGGGCGCCGGACTGCCCTAGCTGCCCAACGGTCGATTGAAGAAGACAACAGCAGGACAGCAGCGGGACAACAGCGTCAGCAGACCCACGCAAATCAAAAAACGCCCGCCCACGAAGTGCGGCGAGAAAAGCAAGATCTAGGAGACACGCAGATGGACCTACGCAAAATCAAGACGCTGATAGACCTGGTGCAGGAATCCGGCATCGCTGAACTGGAAATTACCGAAGGTGAAGAAAAGGTGCGGATCAGCCGTCATGGCTCCATGCCGCTGGCCCCCCAGTACCTCCAAGCGCCACCATCCGCGCCGGCGACGGTGGTAGCA
>JAYVUH010000227.1:0-6782 GCA_043788115.1 Burkholderiales bacterium | reverse complement strand
ACACCGACCGAGAGCTTTGCCGGTGCGCCCGGATTCGACGGATTCGCCGACGCCTCTGGCATCAGCCGCACAATCATATTGGCAACGTCTACAGCACTGCCATGTTGCAGCCGGATGGTTTGTAGATCGGAGCTGGCCGGTACATCGATCGCCATAACGATCTTGCGTATGCGCTCCACGTTGGAGGCATAGTCGGTGATCACCAGCGTATTGTTGCCTGGATAGGCACCAATAAAGTTATTTTGCGCCACCAGTGGCCGTAGCACTGTGGCGAGCTGGGCGGCCGATTCGTTTTGCAGCGCGAACACTTGCGTGACGATGCGGTCACCCTTGGCGGCTGCACCAGGTGCCCCCGGTGCCACGACGCTGCCACCTGTTTTGGCGTCCGCTTCCGGGATGATTTTGATCGCGCCACGTTCCTCAATCGCGGCGTAGCCGTGCACGCGCAGCGTGGACAGCAATATTTCGTAGGCGAGCTCCTTGGTGACCGGCGTCTGCGAAACGATATTCATGTTGCCGGTGACGCGCGGATCGATGATGAAATTCTTGCCGGTGGCTTTGCCGATGGTTTCGACTACCGAGCGGATGTCGGCGTTGACGAAACTCATGGTGATCGTGTCTTGCGCGTGGGCTGCCGACACGCCGAGGGTTCCCGCGAGCGCCAAGCTCGCCGCAAGTGCAGCGACGCTGACGAGCGATTTCAGTCTTACCGGTGTGGCGCAACGTATGGCTGTGGCCGGGCGACAATCAATGACGGGCGATTTCACATGCAGTCTCTCGAATGGGATGCCCAATTGTACGATATGCACACCTCAGCTTCATGACAGCGATGGGCGTCAGCGCACAAAGGTCGGCAACAAGAATATGCTAACACTAGCAATGACGGGCGCTACCAACCATAAATGCCTGAAATTGCCCGCCAATAAAGGAGTTTTATCCTTAGCCTGACCGCCGTGACGGCAATGAGAGGGTTGAAGCGAATCGGGGTGGCCATTTGGCCACCCCGATTCGTGATAAGTCGCGATAAACCTGATGCGAAGCGCTAGTTATCCTGCCGAACGGTCAGGCCAAGCGCGCCTGGCACGCCGTTGACGACGAAGGTGTAGGTGAGGCCAGCAGTAAGATCGGTTCCCGCCAGGCTAAGTACCGGTGTGCCGGTTGTGCCCTGGGTAATCGTGACCGGCGTTCCCGCGCCTGCGGTGACTTCAATATAGTTTGATGCCGCGCGGGTTGCCACCACGGGTGTGGTCGGCGTGAATGACAACGCCAGCGACAGGTCCGCGCTGCTAGAGGCATTCACTAAACGCACGCGTGCTTTACCGGAGCTCGGCGGGAATGTGGTGTCGAGGACGCGGAAGGCGGTGATCGGGCCGCCTGCAAGGCCAGGCGACAGGAATACAGAGTAGTCACGTCCGCCGGCGAACGTGCCCGTGAATGCCGAGATGATGGCACCAGCGGTTGTTTCGGCAAAGGTCACGGTAGCTGTGCCTGCCGGGGTGCGCGTATAGCTGCTGATGCCGCCGAATGGAATATTGGTGAACGACAGCGTGGTGCCAACCCGGACGTTGACGGTGGCATTTGTCGCTTGCGAATTAATCGCGCGCACACGGCTGACGGTGCTGGTGAATATTTGCGGTGCGGCGTCGTCGTCCTGCGTCACGAAAAAGCCGTTTGGCAATGCGCCGGAGCCTTCGTTGAACAGGCCGAGGTTGTAGTACTTGCGGTCTTCGAATGCGCGCGCCGGCATTTCAAACAACAGATCTTTGGTGCCGGTCGAGGTGAGGCGAATGGTGTAAGTGCCGACGGGTGTTTCGTAGATGCCGCCCGAGATGTTGCGAAGCTTGGGTTCTACCGTCCGGTAATCTTCCGCGGCAGAAGTGACATAGAGATCGTATGCCGCGATGCCGACTGCATATGAGGCGACACGCAGTTTGGAGTTGCCAGTGCTCGACGCAGGAATGTCGTTGTTCAAAATGCTCAGGCCCACGCTCGAGCCGCCGCCAAAGGCGATCATCAACTGCTTGCGCGTTCCGGTGAAGCCTTGTGTGGTGTCAACGATGACACCACCGGCGTTGCTGATACGCACCCGATGCGAGCCGTTTGCCACGTCCTTGAAACCGGTCGTGCTTTGGTAGGCGACGTTGGACTGCCAGTTGGTGGTTTCCGTACTGATGACAACACTGAGGGCGCCTGACTCAGGGGCCAGGTTGATAAAGCGAACCTGCGCGCTTTCGCTCTTAGTTTCATTCTTACCGCAGCCGGCGGTGGCCAATGCAGCCAAAGCGGTTAGGCCGACAAAAAAGCCCGCGCCGAACCGGCGGAGCGAAGGGAAACGGATTGCGTTTTGCATGTTGATCGATCCTATCTAGGGATGGTCTGATTAAGTTGCTTTGGTGCAGATTGTGGTGAGATTGGGGCAGCTGCTAGGCATGCGACGAAGGTGCGTTGCGGGGCTACCGCACGAGAAGCATAACAACGCAGATGCCTCGATATCGCCGCAAACTGAATTGAATGAACTTGATCAGACCCTCCCTATTGCGTGTTGAAACCTGACTGGAGCCGGATAACGGTGAACGAAACGACGAATAGAACCATAAATGCTACCACCAACCGCCTAGTTGTCTCACGGCGCTTGTGTTACGGAAGTTGCGTATAGGTTCCAGAAGTTGGCTACGGATTGATCGCGTAGGTCAGCAGCATCGGTGCACCGCCTCGGCGAACCTCAGCGCGAATGCTGTTGGTTGAGCCGAATTGACCGTAAAACCGTGCCAGATCACCCGGCCCGGTGACCGGCTGTCCGTTGATCGAGCTGATGATGTCACCCGGTTGCAGCCCGAGCTTTTGCGCCAGTGAACCGCTTGGCGCATCCCTGACCTGAACGCCACCGTTGGCACCGGCGGCGATGTTGCCAAGAAAATTGATCTGGTTTGGGTCTTGGAGCACGTTGTTCAGCTCGCTTCTCGACAGGCTGTAGGCATTTTTCACCGTTGAGGCGACGTTCAGGCGAAATGTAGAAAGCGATGCGGCTTTGCCCGCCGCCGTGCTGGACGTGCCGGAGGCGGTGTTAGCGGCACTCATCCGGTCGAGTTCGATTTTCTCGCGTATGCCGTTTCGAGAAATAACGATGTGGCTCGCGGCCACCTCAACGAGCTTGATGCCATCCGCAATGGCTTCACCAACGCGCACACTTGCGTCACGACCGCCGCTGTTGACCACCGCCGCCGATAGGGTCTTGCCATCAACCGCGAACACGCCCTTAAGTCGAATGCCAGAGGCGTTCGACGTTGTTGAGCTCCTCGCAGTCGCGACGACGCCGACCTCGCCAAACAAGGAGCGCGCGAGGTTGCGATCAATCGGCGGCGCGACTTCTGATGTGGCGGCAGTTGGCTGCGGTGCGAGAAAGTGCCAACTCCACCACGCGACTTGGAACGCCAACGCGACCACGGCCAAGAGCGTGGCGGCATTGGCGAGGCGCAATAGATTGGCGGGCTTCAGAGTCATTCAGTAGGTGCGCTATTTGGGTAGTTTGGTCGTATCAACATCGATGAAGCGCCACGGTTCATTGGCAAATGGATGCTTTCGGTAGCCAATCACCCAAGGCTGTAGCAGAATGGTTCGCAAGCGCTGGTAGTGGACACGCCATGGATTATCCACCCACAGCATGTGCACCATCTGTCTGTAACGCTCGGTGCGCTCCGGACTGTCAGGCATGGTCTTAATTTGCTCGTACAGCCGATCATATTCCGGCCGTGAATACATCGAGTAGTTGGCGCCGCCGATCGATTTCGACCAGAACAACTGAAGGAAATTCTCACCGTCAGGATAGTCGGCAATCCAGCCATAGGTCCACATCTGCACCTTGCCGGCCTGCGCCTGCTTGCGTAAATCGGGCAGTTTTTCGATCTTGTTAAAGGTCATGCGGATGCCGATGGCGTCCATGGCGCTTTTCCAAAGCTCGTTGCGCTGGCGTTCGCGCAGCACTGGATAGGACGCCAGATCAACCACCAGCGGCTTGCCGTCGGGCGTTTCGCGCCAGCCGTCGCCATCACGATCGACATAGCCGTAGGTGTCGAGCAGCGCTTTGGCTTTGGCCGGATTGTAGTCATGCCAGCTAGCGCGCTCATTGGTATAGCCGGCCATGCCTGGCGCGATCGGCGACGTGGTCTCGAGCGACTGGCGTTTTTCCAGAATAGCGATCTCATCGTTCACGGGATAGGCGATCGACATCGCGCGTCGTAGCGCAATACGCGCTGGCGTAAAGCCACCGATGACCGGATCCTGCGTATTGAACAGTGTGTAGACGATCCACGCCTGTTCGTCGGGCGTCTTGGTGATGCCCAGTTTGGCCAGACTTGGCGCGACCTTGCCGCCCGGCACTGCGATATCGGCGTAGACCTCCGGAACCGGGTTCAGGTAGTCGTGCTCGTTGTTCAAAAACGCCAGCCAGCGCGGCTGGTCTTCATCGATGATGTAGACCTCGACGCGATCGATCAGCGGCAATGTCTTGCCTTTCAGGTGGGCGCTGATCAATCGATCCTCTGGCAGGCTGTCGGCGATGGTCGAGAAGCGGTCATCGCGGTAGTCAGGATTGCGCGTGAGGACGATGCGCGACGATCGCCGCCAATCCTTGAGCATAAAGGCACCGGTGCCGACCGGATGCTCCGTCACCGCGCTGCCATATTGTTCAACGACTTCACGCGCGAACGCGGCAGTGGCGCTCATGGCCAAGATGTAGCTCAAGTTGTAGTCGGGCTCCTTGAGCCGCAGGATCAACGTATACGGGTCCGGCACCTCGATGCCACGAACCGGCCGGTCGTAGTCAAACTTACCGGTCCTTTTCGCATCCGCCTGAAGCTCATCGAGGCCTACGAACTTGCCCTCGGCGAGGAACTGCCATTGCGCTTTCACCTTTGGGTCGACCAGACGCTTCAAGCTATAGGCATAGTCATGCGCGGTCAGTTCGCGCGGCTTGCCACCAAACGCTGCGTGCGGCGTAAATTTGATACCGCGTTTGATCCGGAACGTATAAGTTCGACCATCCGCCGATATCTCTGGCATTGCGGCCGCCGTGCGTGGCTGTAGCACCACCGGTCTGGCCAGGTAGTCATATTGCAGAAGCGGATCAAAAATGGCCTCGCACAACATCGAGGTAACGGAATCGGATTCAGCCGTGCAGTCGAAGCCGCGCTCAGCGGAGGTCGTTGCCCAGCGGATCACCTTTTGCGCGGGCAGATCCGCGTTCGCAAACTGGACCGGTAGCAAGAGCAACACCAGCAATGCAACCGCGGTCAGCCCGATGGCACCTATGGCGCGGCGTGTCCTCATCCTGCTGCTAGTGCAGAATCCGCGAAACGCCTTGTTCTTCGGCCACCGTGCCTTGCGGCGACAACGATGCGTGATGGACGATCATGCGCCAGCCGTTCGGTGTCAGCAGGTAGACGTTGGTCGCGAGCACAGGCGGGATTTCGACCGGCTCAGGCGCGGCCGCCCCGGGCGGCGTATCGAGCATGAATGACTCGTACACCGAATGAATCGCGAGGGTCTGACCCTGATGCTTGCGAAGCTCGCTGACCTTGATGCGCGCTTTGCTGCCAGGACCGTGCGAAAAAATCTCGCCGAAGGACTCGCGAATCGCCGTCAGGCCGGACAGTCGCGGACCCTGCGGATGCACGCAAATGGTGTCGGGCTCGTCGGCCCAGACCGCCATCATAAGTTTAAGGTCGCCGCGTTCGAACGCGTCGTAGAAGGCCAACTCGCAGTCGGCCGGGGAAGGGAATATTTTGCGCGCCATATTGCGTCCGATTATAGCCGCGCATGCATGGGCTCTAGAATGTCGAAATGCCGATTCGCTGTGAAATCAATTTCCCGTTATTGCCGACGCTATCCGATGAGGAACGACAGTGCTACACGTTTGTCGATCCGGTCGCGGTCCACGTTGCGCGGCGGCTGGACGAGGTGGCGGGCGTACTCGATGCGGTGGTTGCTGCCAACGAGCGCGGCAACTGTTGCGTTGGGTTTGTTGCCCACGAGGCGGCACCCGCGTTTGATCCGGCGCTACAGACTAGGCCGGCTACTGGGTGCCCGCTAGCTTGGTTTGCGGAGTTCGCGCAAGTCAGCGAAGCTGCGCTGCCCGAGGTGTTGAGTACGGTGGAGCTGACGTTTGTTGTCTCGCCGTGGTGCACGGACACCAGCAACGAACAATTCGCCCAATGTGTTGAGTCGATCCGCGCCGACATTCGCGAGGGCCGTTTCTACCAAGTCAACTACACGACACGCCTCAACGCTGACTTCGCCGGCGACGCCTTGCTGTTCTATCGCGCATTGCAAGCGGCCCAGCCGCGCGGCTACCACGCGTTTATCGATGCGGGCGAATTTCAGCTGCTGTCGGTCTCGCCAGAATTGTTCTTTTCATTGCGTGACGGCGTGGTCACCACCCAGCCGATGAAAGGCACTGCACCCAGAGGCGACACGGCGGAAGCAGACGCGGCGTTGGCGGATGTGCTGACGCATTCGGCCAAAGAGCGGGCGGAGAATCTGATGATCGTCGATTTGCTACGCAACGACCTTTCGCGTGTGGCGACCCCAAATTCGGTGGAAGTCCCACATTTGTTTTCGCTGCACCCGCTCCCCTCGGTCTGGCAAATGACTTCCACCGTCAGGGCTCGTCTGCGCCCGACGCTGACGGTGAAGAACGTGTTTGCCGCGTTGTTTCCGTGCGGCTCGGTTACTGGCGCGCCAAAGGTCGAGGCGATGCGCGCCATTGTCGAACTCGAGTCGAGCAC
>JAYVUH010000226.1:0-11018 GCA_043788115.1 Burkholderiales bacterium | reverse complement strand
ACGAGGACTACCAGATCATCGGCGATACCAAGTTCCACTTCAGCGACATCGAAGTCGCCACTGAGGCGCTTGCAGTTTGGAAGGGGCGCGCCGAATGAGCGTTAGCATGACATTGCACGACTGCGCCAGAAAACTGGGCGCACGTTTGATCGCCGCAGATCCAGCCGCCAAGTTTCACGGCGTGTCGACGGACAGCCGGTCAGTTGCGCGTGATGAACTGTTCGTTGCGTTGAAAGGGCCGCTCTTTGACGGCCACGCCTATGTTGAGCAAGTGCGCGGACGGGGTGCCGTCGCAGCCCTAGTGGCGCAGCCGGTTGAAGTCGATATCGCGCAGATCGTAGTGGGTGACACGATGTGGGCCTACGGACTGCTCGCACAATTTTGGCGCAGTCGTTTCAACATGCCGGTCATCTCGCTTACCGGCAGCAACGGCAAAACCACGGTCAAGGAAATGCTGCGCGCGATTCTGGTTGCGCACTTTGGCAGTGAAGATGCCGTGTTGGCAACCGAGGGCAACCTGAACAACAACATCGGGGTGCCGCAGATGATGTTGCGGCTCGATGCCGCGCACCGGGTGGCCGTTCTCGAGATGGGGATGAATCATCTGTATGAGATTGATTACCTTACGCGTTTGGCCGTGCCCGATGTTGCGCTCATCATCATGGCGGGAACGGCCCATATCGGTGAACTTGGTTCGCGCGAAGCAATTGCGCAGGCCAAAGGCGAGATCTATGCAGGACTCCGCAGTGACGGTGTGGCCTGTATCAATATTGACGACCGCTTCGCGCCGTATTGGCGTGGTTTGGTCGGTGATTCGCGCCGCGTGGTGACCTTTGGCACTACAAGCGGTGCTGATGTGCGCGGCGTATTGAGGGCTGACGGTGTGACGATCGAGGCCGGTGGCGAGTCGGTTGTCGCGTCGCTCAACGTGCTCGGTGAGCACAACCAGCGCAATGCGATCGCCGCTGCCGCTGGCGCATTTGCACTCGACGTGCCGTTGGCAACGATCGCACGCGGACTGGAGAACTTTGGCGGCGTTGACGGGCGACTACGTACCTGGCGCGGCCACAATTTGGCCACCATTGTTGACGACACTTACAACGCGAATCCGGATTCGATGCGCGCCGCAATTGCGGTGCTTTCAGAGAAGTCGGGAAACCGGTTGCTGGTGCTGGGAGACATGGGTGAGTTGGGAAACGACGCGGCACGTATGCACGCCGACATCGGTGCCGCAGCGGCGGCGGCAAACATCGATGGCTTGTTGGTGCTCGGCGACATGGCGCAGCACTATGCCAGCGCGTTCGGTCCGAAGGCGTTTCATGCGAAGAGCGTCGACGAACTCGTCGCCATGATCAAACCCCGCCTTGATTCGAATACAACCGTCTTGGTGAAGGGGTCGCGGTTTATGAAGATGGAGCGCGTTGTCCACGCGCTGGTCGATCCTGCGACGGGCCACACACTGAAGGGGATGCACTGATGCTATTGGAGCTTTTTGAGTGGCTGGGCAAGGATGTACGTGCATTCAACGTATTCGGCTACATCACCTTGCGAACGGTGCTCGCGGCCATGACGGCGCTGGTCATTTCGTTTGTCATCGGGCCGTGGATGATTCGCAAGCTAACCGATCTAAAAATCGGCCAGTCGGTGCGCAGCGACGGTCCGCAGTCACACCTGGTCAAGGCCGGTACGCCAACCATGGGCGGCGCGTTGATCCTGACGGCGGTGGCTGTCACGACATTGTTATGGGCCGACCTCTCCAACCGATATGTGTGGGCATGCCTCGCGACCACGGTAGGCTTTGGCGCGATCGGCTGGATTGACGACTATCGAAAGGTCGTCCACAAGGATTCCAAAGGGCTTTCCGCGAAGTCGAAGTTTTTCTGGCAGACGGTGATCGCTGCGACCGCACTTTCCTATCTGGCGTTTCGCGCCAACCTGCCGCAGCAGACCGACTTGATCGTGCCGTTTTTCAAGACCGTGGCGATACCGCTCGGTGCCACCGGATTCATTGTGCTCGGCTGGTTCATGGTGGTCGGCTTTTCCAATGCCGTCAATCTGACCGACGGTCTCGATGGCCTCGCCATCATGCCGACGGTGATGGTGGCATCTGCACTTGCCATATTTGCCTATGTCGCCGGCAACAAAGTGTTTGCCACTTACCTCGGGGTGCCGCACATCGCCGGCGCGGGCGAACTCGCCATCTTCTGCGGCGCGATTGCTGGTGCCGGGTTGGCGTTTCTTTGGTTCAACGCGTATCCCGCCGAAGTCTTCATGGGAGACGTCGGTGCGTTGGCGCTCGGCGGCGCGTTGGGGTTAGTCGCGGTGATCTGCCGTCAGGAAATCGTGCTCATCATCATGGGCGGCGTGTTCGTCGTCGAGACGCTGTCGGTGATGATTCAGGTGGCGTCGTTCAAGTTGACCGGCAAGCGCGTGTTTCGCATGGCGCCGCTACACCACCACTACGAACTGAAAGGCTGGAAAGAAAACCAAGTGGTGGTGCGCTTCTGGATCATCACGATGATGTTGGTGTTGTTTGGTTTGTCCACATTGAAGCTGAGGTAGTCGGGATGAGGGAAGTGCACGACGGGAAGGTTTGGGCGACGCTAACTCGCGAAGCGGTGTTAAGGCCGAAGGCCGGCGGAGACCAGAACCTGCCCGTGCGCTTCTGGATCATCACGATGATGTTGGTGTTGTTTGGATTGTCCACATTGAAGCTGAGATAGGTGAGGGGTGAGGAATGACAGGTTTTAGAGCGGTGACTGGGCAGAAGCGAAAGTAAAAAGACAAGCATTGGCGGGCATTTCCAAGCTATTTTTGCTGAAAACGCCCGCCAATAAACGAGTTTCATTATTGGATTAAGTGACGAGGCAGTGAGGTGAACTGGCATGACAAAAGCGTACTTGTTCTGGGCGCGGGTGACACCGGACTCTCCGTCGTCCGCTATCTCAGAAGACTGGGTGCTCGTGTGCGAGTCGCCGATAGCCGCGCATCTGGACGAGGAGGACCTCCCGGAGCTGATGCGCTCGGACGACTTGGTTGTCCGGTCGTCAGCGGCGAATTCACCGACGCTCTCTTTGGCGACGCCGAACTCGTTGTTGCAAGCCCGGGAGTGGCCGTTGC
The DNA here is from genome assembly GCA_043788115.1 of Burkholderiales bacterium. Lineage (GTDB taxonomy): Bacteria > Pseudomonadota > Gammaproteobacteria > Burkholderiales > Usitatibacteraceae > UKL13-2. The sequence continues at coordinate 7,898 of JAYVUH010000226.1, read as the reverse complement.
GGGGCCCGCGTGTGACCCGGCCATCAAGAGGGCCATCGCGACGGGGCATCAGTTCGTTGGGGACATAGAGCTTTTTGCGTGGCAGCAAAACGAAGTAACAGGAAAGAAACCCAAAGTGATTGGTATCACCGGCTCCAATGGCAAATCCACCGTGACCGCAATGGCGGGCGCGATGTGCACGGCCGCCGGGTTGCGGACCGTTGTTGCCGGCAATATCGGATTGCCGGTCCTTGATGCGCTCGTCGATGCCCAGCAGAGCGGCGCGCCTGACGTATACGTTATCGAGCTTTCATCATTCCAGCTGGAAACAACCTCTACGTTGCATCTTGATGCGGCGACGATGCTCAATCTGTCGCAGGATCATCTCGATCGCTACGATGACATGGACGCCTACGCCGCTGCCAAGCAGCGCATCTTTGCCAACGCATCGCGCCAGACGGTGAACCGCGATGACGCTTCGTCAATGTCGATGAAGGATGGACGCTGTGAATGCGCCAGCTTCGGGCTCGACCGGCCGGACAAGGCCAAGAATTTCGGAATAGTGGACGGGTGGCTGGTACGCGGTGATCGCAAACTGATCGCGCTTGACGAAGTGCCGGTGGCCGGTTTGCACAATGCCGCAAATGTATTGGCGGCATTTGCGCTAGTTGACGCGATCGGTGTGGACCTGCAAAAGGCCGCAGATGGGTTGAGAGCGTTCAAAGGGCTGCCACATCGCAGCCAGCAGGTTGGTGTGGTGAATGGTGTGACGTTCCTAGATGACTCGAAGGGGACCAACGTCGCATCGACCGTCGCCGCATTGAGTGGCATGGCGGTCCCGACGATCCTGATTGCCGGTGGCGAGGGCAAACAGCAGGACTTCTCGCCGCTCGCCGAGCCGGTTCGTAAACACGCCAGAGCCGTGGTGTTGATCGGCAGGGACGCACGGTCGATTGAATCGGCGATTACTTCTTCACGCGTACCCTGTTTGCATGCGGCGGATATGGATGCCGCAGTCCGCCTCGCGTTCGCGAAGGCCAATCCGGGTGACGCCGTGCTCCTGTCGCCTGCTTGTGCGAGTTTCGATATGTTCAAGAACTACAAGCATCGGGGCGAGGTATTCGCCGCCTCGGTTCGCGCGTTGATGGAGCGAACCACGTCAACTACGTCCACCAAGCATGGGTCGGAGGACGGTCATGCTTAGCGCGATCAAAGCAGGCTTGTTCCGGAGCGGTCCGCTGCGCGCACAAACAGCGTCGTTTCCGACCGCGCGCGCGCCCATTGATCTCATGCTGTTCTGGAGTGTCGTGCTGTTGCTCTCGATCGGATTCGTGATGGTCTATTCGGCGTCCATCGCAATGTCGGAAGCGGAAAAGATGACCGGCTATCGCGCAACGTACTTCATGACGCGCCACGGCATTTATTTGTTGGTTGGTATTGCGGCCGCGATCATCACCTTTCAGATTCCGATGGCGATGTGGCAGCGCGCGGCACCGTTCCTGTTCATGGCCGGCGGCCTGCTGCTCGTGTTGGTGTTGATTCCCGGCATCGGTCGCGAGGTCAATGGATCGCGCCGCTGGATCAATCTGGGATTCATGACCATGCAGCCGTCCGAGCTCATGAAACTGCTGACGGTGATCTATGCGGCGGACTACACGGTGCGCAAGGCGGCGTTCATGGATGACTTCAAGAAAGGCTTCCTGCCGATGTTCTCGGTGATGGTGTTTATGGGCGCGCTGCTGTTGCGGCAGCCCGATTTTGGCGCGTTGGTCGTCATCACTTCCATCGCGATGGCGATTCTGTTCCTCGGCGGTCTCAACTGGCGTGTGTTCGCGTCGTTGATGGTGCTTCTTGCCGGCGCGTTTGCGGCGTTGATCGTCGCTTCGCCATACAGATTGCAGCGAATTTTGGGATTCATGGACCCGTGGGCCGACCCATTTGGCAAGGGTTACCAGCTTTCACATTCGCTGATCGCCTTCGGTCGCGGCGAATGGCTGGGGGTCGGGCTGGGGGCTTCGGTGGAGAAGCTGTTCTATCTGCCTGAGGCGCATACCGATTTTCTGCTGGCGGTCATCGGCGAAGAACTTGGCTTTGTCGGTATCGCCGTCGTGATCACGCTGTTCATCACGTTCATCTATCGCACATTCATGGTGGGCCGTGAGGCGATGATGCGCGAACGCTACTTTGCCGCGCTGGTTGCACAGGGGATCGGCGTCTGGCTATCGGCGCAGGCATTCATCAACATGGGCGTCAACATGGGGCTGCTGCCAACCAAAGGGTTGACGCTGCCATTCCTGTCGTTCGGTGGCACTGGAATACTCATAAATTGTGCTGCGGTGGCAATTCTGTTGCGCATTGACTTCGAGAATCGCGCGTCATCATCGTCCTCCCGCAAAGGCGTGATGAGACCATGAAGACGGCACTCATCATGGCAGCGGGCACAGGCGGACATATCTATCCAGGCATCGCGATCGCCAAGGTCCTAGAAGCGAGGGACTTTCGTATTGTCTGGCTGGCGACGCCCAACGGGATGGAGCATAAGTTGGTTGGCAAGGTCGGCTATCCGATTGAAGTAGTTGCTATGTCGGGCGTTCGTGGCAAGGGCATGTTGGCCTGGTTGATGTTGCCATTCGTATTGCTCAGGGCGTTTTGGCAATCGCTATCCATGCTGCGGCGTGTAAAGCCCGATGTGGTGATTTCGATGGGCGGCTACATCGCCTTTCCCGGCGGCATGATGGCCGTGTTGTTAGGCAAGCCGCTGGTCGTCCACGAACCGGGTGCACACGCCGGACTGTCCAACCGTGTGTTGGCATTGGTTGCCGATCAGGTACTGGTTGGGTTTCCCAACGCCTTCGATGAAATTCCGCATAACCGCATTGCCAAGCTGTTGCCCAAGCCCCGGCAAGTCGTTTGGCTCGGCACGCCGGTGCGCGAAGCCATCACACAACTTGCCACTCCTGCGGCGCGAGCGAGCGGGCGTACCGGTGCGCTGCGGCTGTTGATTGTCGGTGGCAGCCTCGGTGCTAAGACCATGAATGACTTGATCGTCGCGGCGCTGGCGACGCTACCGACAGCCGATAGACCTGAAGTAATTCACCAGTCAGGCGAGAAAAATTTTGATGACCTCTTGGCGGCGTACCGAAGCGCAGGCGTGCCAGCCGAGGTAAAGCCGTTTATTGACGACATGGCGGCAATGTACACATGGTGTGACGTGATCATCTGCCGTGCTGGTGCGATTACCGTTGCCGAACTGGCGGCCGCCGGCGTGGCGAGCATTTTGATTCCCTTGCCGTGGTTCGTCGCCGAAGAGCAATTGGCGAACGCGAAGTTTCTCGTCGACGCTGGTGCTGGGCTGTTGGTCAAGCAGAAGACAGAGACTGCGAAAGGATTAGCGCAAAAGATTGTTTCGATTACGCGAGAGAAGGCGGTCGCGATGGCGACCATCGCGCGGTCGTTAGGCAAACCGGATGCGACTGTCGCTGTCGCAGACATCTGCGGAGGGTTGGCGTGAGGCATAAGGTCAAACACCTGCACTTCATCGCGTACAAGGCCCGCAATCGCGAGACGATTGCTCGGGGTGGTTCTGCGTTCGCTTTGCTCACGCCGCCACCAATGCCCAATCGCGGAGGTTTGGCGTGAAGCATAAAGTCAAACACCTGCACTTCATCGGCATTGGTGGGTCCGGCATGTCGGGTATCGCCGAGGTGCTGCTGAACCTTGGCTACACCGTCAGCGGTTCCGACCTGTCTGAAAGCGCAACCGTCAAACGCCTGAAGTCCCTCGGCGCAACGGTCGTCACCGGACATGCCGCTGGCAATATTGCCAGCGCTGATGTTGTCGTCACGTCGAGTGCGGTTAAAGCAGACAATCCTGAAGTTGTTGCCGCAAAGGCGGCGCATGTACCGGTGGTGCCGCGCGCGATGATGCTGGCCGAGTTGATGCGTTTCAAGCAGGGCATCGCCATTGCCGGGACACACGGCAAAACGACCACGACTTCCCTCATCTCACACGTGCTTGCGGAAGCCGGGCTTGATCCCACCGTGGTGATCGGCGGACGGCTGAATTCGATCGGCACCAACGCGAAGCTTGGCACGGGCGAGTATCTGGTCGCGGAAGCCGACGAGTCGGACGCCTCGTTCCTGTATTTGCAGCCGATCATGGCAGTGGTCACCAATATTGACCAGGACCATATGGAAACCTATGAACACGACTTCGCCAAACTGAAGTCGGCGTTCGTTGAATTTCTCGAGCACCTGCCTTTCTACGGCTTGGCCGTTGTGTGTGTTGACGACCCGAACGTGCGTGAAATCGTGCCACGGCTGACCAAGCCGGTCCGTACCTATGGCTTCGACGAAGGTGCCGACCTGCGCGCGGTTAACGTGAGTGCGGTCAACGGGCGCATGAAATTCACCGCTACCTCCTCATCTGGCAACACCGGTGACAAGAAAGTGCTCGACTGCGAATTGAATCTTGCCGGGTCGCACAATGTCCTCAATGCACTTTCCGCAATTGCCATCGCGCGCGAAATCGGCATCGAAGACACGGCGATTGCGCGCGCGCTGTCCACCTTCGGCGGCGTCGGCCGTCGGTTCCAACGCTATGGCGAGATCGATTGCGGTGGCGGCGACGGGATAAAAGGCGAAAGCGGTACGTTCACCCTAATTGACGACTATGGCCACCATCCTGCTGAAATGGCGGCGGTGCTGGCTGCGGCGCGCGGTGCGTTTCCAGGACGTCGTATCTTGCTGGCGTTCCAGCCGCACCGATATACGCGCACCCGCGATCTGTTTGAAGACTTCGTCAAGGTGCTGTCCACAGCGGATGAGGTAGTACTCGCAGATGTATATCCGGCCGGCGAAGCGCCGATTGTCGCAGCAGATGGCCGCGCACTGATGCGGGCAATGCGGGTGGCCGGAAAAGTCGAACCGCATTTTGTGGCGACTCCCGCAGAGATTCCGGACGCCATCCGCGCGCGCGTCAAACCTGGTGATGTGGTGATCACGATGGGTGCTGGATCGGTAAGCGGTGTCGCGCCAGCGCTTGCCGGACTGGCGGGTGGCGAGTGATGGCGACCGAAACAAGATGAACATGAGCGAACCTCTTAACCCTCAGGCGCTGCGCGGCGAACTGCGACATGACGAGCCGATGTCACGTCACGTTTCGTGGCGTGCGGGTGGCAACGCCAAGACGTTCTTCAAACCTGCCGATCTCGCCGATCTACAGATATTCCTGTCGGGTCTGCCGTCGCATGAGGCAGTCTTGATGGTGGGGCTCGGCAGCAATCTGTTGGTTCGCGATGGTGGTTTCAAGGGAACCGTTGTGTTGACCACGCCGCAACTGGGTGGCATTGCGCTCGACCCAGACGACGACACGATCGTGGTCGCGGGTGCAGGGGCGGCGTCGCCGCATGTCGCAAAGTTCGCGGCCCGCAACAGTCTCGGTGGTGCCGAGTGGCTCGCCGGTGTGCCCGGCACCATCGGTGGCGCCTTGGCCATGAACGCTGGCTGCTACGGCACGGAAACCTGGGATCAGGTGGTCGACTGCGATACCGTCGATCGTCAAGGACAGCGCCACACCCGCACGCCCGCTGATTTCGGCATCGGCTACCGGCATGTTGAATTTCTCGTGAGGGGGGAGGAGAAAGGCGAGAGGAGTGGCCACGCGAGGCTAGCGGAACCTCACACCTCACACCTCACACCTCACCAAGAATGGTTCGTCTCCGCAAGATTTCGTTTTGCGCGTGGCAATGCGGAAGTCGCACATGCGCGCATCAAGGAATTGCTCGCCAAACGCATGTCCTCGCAACCGTTGGACAAGCCTAATGCGGGCTCGACGTTCCGCAATCCACCCGGCGATCATGCGGCGCGGTTGATTGAGTCTTGCGGGCTGAAAGGCTTCTCCATCGGCGGCGCGCAGGTCTCGACCAAACATGCCAACTTCATCGTCAATCTTGGTGGTGCGATGGCGAACGATATCGAGGCCATGATTCATCACATGCGCGACACGGTACGTGAAAAAACAGGCGTGGAACTGATACAGGAAGTGCGAATTGTTGGAGATGCGGCGTGATGATTGATGTGAAGAAATTAGGAAAAGTCGCGGTGCTGATGGGGGGCGAGCGCGGACACGCAGAGCAGGGGCCCCGCTTAGCGGGGATGCGACGTGTAGCGCGAAGCAAGCCGCCCAAGAAGGGTATCGGCAGATGATGATCGACGCGAGATCACTGGGCAAAGTTGCCGTGCTAATGGGCGGCTCGAGCGCCGAGCGAGAGATCTCGTTACTCTCCGGAAACGGTGTGCTCGCCGCGCTTCGTGAAAAGGGTGTCGACGCGCATGCGTTCGATCCTGCGATCCATTCGATATTCGATCTGCCAAAAGAAAAATTTGATCGCGTCTTCATTGCGCTGCACGGCAGGTTCGGCGAAGACGGCACCGTGCAGGGTGTTCTTGAAGCGATGAAGATTCCCTATACGGGGTCCGGCGTCATGGCGAGCGCGCTGGCGATGGACAAGTGGCGCACCAAACTAGTGTGGCTAGCGTCAGGGATCCCGACACCCAAGTACCACCTGCTGACACCACAAACGGATTTTGTCCGTTTGATCGACGAGCTTGGTCTACCATTGATCGTCAAGCCCGCGCGTGAAGGCTCTTCAATCGGTGTGACCAAGGTTGTCATGGCGAGCCAATTACAGGCCGCGTTTGCGCTGGCCTACAAACTCGATCCGCTGGTGATTGCGGAAGAATTTGTTGCCGGACAAGAGCTTACCGCGACGGTGGTTGGCGACGACGCATTGCCGTTGATCCGTATCGAGGCACCCGAAGGCGACTACGACTACCAGAACAAGTACTTCACCGATGACACGAAGTACCACTGCCCACCAGGCATCCGCGGCGACCTGGAAGACGAGATTCGTGCGGCAACGCTGAAGGCATTCCGCGTTCTCGGCTGCGCTGGCTGGGGGCGTGCAGATCTCATGCTGCGGCCCAACGGCAGCTACTCGTTTCTGGAAATGAACACATCACCCGGCATGACCGGCCACTCGCTGGTGCCGATGTCGGCGCGTGCAGTCGGAATGAGCTACCCGGATCTGTGCGTGAAGATTCTTTCGCTGGCAAGGTGTCACCAATAATGGCTGCCACCCGTAACCCGCAACGTTCACCAACGCGTATGCCTTCCAAGGCGGGATCGGCGTTGGCGGTACCCGTATTTGTCCCTTTCCACAGCCGGCGTGGTGTTGTGATCGGTGCTGCGCTCGCCGCCATGTTGGTGGCGGCAGCGGCCGTCTGGTTGGCGATCGGTGCCGTGCCGGATTTGGCAAAGACGCTGCCCGTCGAACGGGTGGTGTTTGTCAGTGCCTCAGGGGCACCATTGACCGAAGTGAATGGCGATGCGTTGAAGCGCGTGGCCGATGCGCTGCGGACGCGCAATGCGTCGATGTTGCAACTCGATTTGGTCGGCTTAGCCGCGAGCGTCAAGCAGATTCCGTGGGTACGAGAAGCGACCATTCGTCGGCAGTTTCCAGCGAGCCTTGTTGTGGCCATTGAAGAACACAAGCCGGTGGCACGCTGGATGACAGCACCTGCCAGCGCAGATGCATCAACCGACGTAGCCTCTACGCTCGTGAATAGTTACGGCGATGTGTTCACCGCCGTCATCGCCGATGATCGTCGCGACCTGCTGCCGCGTCTGGCCGGCCCTGATGGCACGTCAACTGAGGTGCTGACCCGCTACGCCGCACTACTCGCGCCGCTGCAAGCGATTGAGCGCGCGCCGACAGCGCTCGTGCTGACCGCGCGCCGTGCCTGGCAGCTGACACTCGATAACGGATCCGCGATTGAGCTTGGCCGCAGTGACGCCGACGAGCGCATCGTCCGATTTATCCGAACCTACAACGAGCTTCCCGCGCTACAAGTCGCTGG
>JAYVUH010000225.1:0-2100 GCA_043788115.1 Burkholderiales bacterium | reverse complement strand
GGTTTAGTTGCACCCACAGCCGCCGCCTCCCACACCATAGCCACCCGATGCGCTCTCTTTGCTGAAGTAAATATGCTGCGTAAACGCCTGATCGAGTGGGTCAGCATCCATCGTCATCTCTTTTCGCGCCAGATTTCCCTTTTCCCAAGCCTGCGGCGGCTGTATCGCGCAACCGCTTGCGAGGCAAGCTAGGCTGGTGAGTGCGAAAAAAAATGTCGCGCGAATAACGGGTTTCTTCATCATCATAGATCTAACGCTTTTTCATTTTTTCGAGGGCCGAAACAATGGCTGCCTCGATTGATGTTGTATCGCTCTCGCGAAATCCAGTATGCACGTAAATTGCGCGCCCATCGCCGTCAATCAGGTACGAACTCGGCATACTTTTAACGGCAAATTGCTTGGGCGTTTCACCCGACGCGTCGAACGCTATCTGAAATTTCGCAGGTACCTGCGTCAAAAACTTTTCTGCGTCTGCCGCCTTCGCGTCAACGTTAATAGCTAGCACGTACAAGCCGCGGTCACCGTACTTCGCCTGCATCTCGTTCATCCACGGAAATGATTGCTTGCAAGGCACGCACCATGACGCCCAAAAATCGACGTAGACAAGTTTGCCTTTAAGACTCATCGAGTCAACCTTGCCGCGATTGCTTGGTAGCGAAAAGGAGGGTACGGTATTGCCGACGTCCAGCGCTTGGACATGAGTGCTGCCAAGCGCCAGCATCGCAAAGCCGACGGTCGCCGCTACCGCCAAATTGCGCGCACACCGAGGGATGTGTTCTGTCATTTCATATCCATTTTCCTCGCCATATCGCTCTTCCAAAGCTGGCCAATACGCACAAATTTACACCCTTGTCGGGGAAACGTTCTATCGTCACCAATCGCTGACAGCAAAATGAGTTTCTGCACCAAAAAATTTCGTTGATGGGCTATAACGTAATGAGTCATTGCTATGGAGGCATGCTTCGTGATTCTGATCGTTCCTATCGTCCGAAAGTTTGCTGTAATCTGCCTTCTGCTTCTCGCCGCGTTGGCGGCTGCCCAGGATTATCCTGGGCGGCCAATCACACTGATCGTGCCGTTCCCGCCCGGTGGCGTCGCCGACAATGTCGCGCGACCGGTTGCGCAGGCGCTGGGTAAACAGCTTGGGCAGCCCGTCATCATTGAAAACAAACAGGGCGCAGGCGGCGGCATCGGTATGGCGCAGGTCGCGAAGGCAAAGCCTGATGGCTATACGTTGTTGTTGGCGCTATCGTCTATTTCGATCATTCCTGAAGCCGACAAGGTGCTGGGACGCGCGCCGCTCTTTGCGCTCGACCAGCTCACGCCGATTGCGCGTTTCACGGCTGATCCAGTAGTGCTCGCTGTGCGCACCGAATCACCTTGGAAAACGTATGCGGAGTTCATCGCCTACGCCAAAGCGAACCCAAAGAAGATCAATTACGGATCATCCGGTAACTACGGCACGATGCATGTGCCGATGGAGATGCTGGGCTCGCTAACGGGAACAAGCTTCACGCATGTGCCCTTCACTGGCGCTGCACCTGCCGTGACGGCGCTTCTGGGCGGATCACTCGACGCCGTCGCCTCGGGACCATCAACGGTCTTACAACATGTCAAGGCGGGCAAGCTGCGCGTGCTCGTCAACTGGGGGCCGGAGCGGCATCCGGCGCTGCCTGAGGTTCCGACTTTGCGTGAATTAGGAGTCATGGTTGAATTCGCACAGTGGGCCGGACTGTTTGCTCCCAGCGGAACGCCGGAGTTGATCCTCAACGCCCTGCGAAAAGCGTCGCGCGACGTGCAGGACGATCCCGCCTTCAAGCAAACATTTGTCACCTTTCAAATACCGCTCGCGTACCTCGATGCTCCGGCGTTCCGTACCTACTGGGACATTGATGCCAAAAAGATGGCCGATGTGGTGCAGCGTATCGGTAAAGTTGAGTGACGCCACACCGTCGCGAGTAGGACTTTGACCGTTGAAGTTAACAGGAATTTTCATTGAAATATCGAGTCACGATCTGTGCGGTCTTGGCAATGGCTGCTGCGTCGTGGTTAACAGCCTGTGTAAGCACGTTGCGATCAAATGTCGCGTCGCCTCCGCCC
>JAYVUH010000224.1:0-6232 GCA_043788115.1 Burkholderiales bacterium | reverse complement strand
CGTTCTTCAGGCGTGGGGCTCGTTTGCGTGATCAACGACGTGCTCGACTATTCGAAACTTGAAGCCGGCAAGATGCGCATCATTTCGCAGGCCTTCGACATACGTAAATCCGTGTCGAACGCCACGGGTATGTTCGTCGCTGAGGCGCAGCGCAAGGGTTTGGAATTCGCCGTGCACGTTGACCCGGCGGTGCCGAGAGTACTCAGCGGTGATGCGGTGCGCCTCGGGCAAATTCTCATCAACCTCGTCGGTAACGCAATCAAATTTACCAATCAAGGTACGGTCGGGTTGAGCGTTTCGGTTGAACCCGACCGTGCAAACATTGATCGTATTTGTTTGTCCTTTGTCGTCAGCGATACCGGCATCGGCATCGGTGCCGAGCATCTCGGTCGCATATTTGAGCCGTTCTATCAGACCGACCAATCCTATACACGTGAGGTAGCGGGAAGTGGCTTGGGCCTCGCCATTTGCCAGCAGTTGATCGCGGCAATGAACGGAAGCTTGAGTGTAAGCAGCGAACCCTCCATCGGAACACGGTTCAGCGTCACGCTTCCTTTTGGTGAGGCGACCGACGCGACGGTTGCATCGGGGTATCAGGCTACAACGCCAGTTCAAGGTATTGCGGCGGCGAATGCTGCGTTACCCGTACTCGTTGTTGAAGATAACGGCGTCAACCGGTTTTTGTTACGCGGCATGGTCGAATCGCTTGGCCACCGTGTCGATGAGGCGGCTGACGGCGAAGCGGCGTTTGCGCTCTGGAACGAGCGCCGTCACCCGGTGGTTCTCATGGATTGCCAGATGCCCCGACTCGACGGCTTCGGTGCCACCATGCTGATCCGCGACGAGGAGCGTCACACTGGCATCGCGCCCTGCTGGATCATCGCGGTGACGGGAAATGCCCTCGACGGCGACCGGCAACGATGTCTTGATGCGGGTATGAATGCGTTCCTCGCCAAACCGTTTGTCGCTGAGGAGCTGGCTGCGGCGATCGCTATGCGTACCTCAACCTGACCGGCAGCGTACGCGGCCGGGCTTGCAATCTACGCCAACCGATCGACCCTTGCAGCAAAGCAACCGCGTTTGGCAAAGTGAATGTGCAGGTAATCTGTTACCGGCTCGGCGAGCATCTGGCCGATCAGCGGCTCTGCCTCAACGCCATTGACAACGTCCGCATCGAGCATCTTGCCGTTAGCGTCAAACGCGCGAATAGAAAGTAGTCGTTTCCGCAGTTGCAGCGGTAGCGTGTTGTCGATGACAGCCGCTCTATCAGCGGATTCGCTGATGAAGATGGCGTGCCGTGACCGGTACGGGCTGGCGGCCGGTTGGTGCTCAAAGTTGAGTAGGATAAGCGATTCGCCAACCCTGACATCTTCCAACGAGACGCGGCAGGGATAGCCGAAATCCTCATCGGCGATGACCCGCTCCGCGTTCATTGCCGCCAGCTCCTCATTGCTCCGGTGCCTGAACAAATTGAAAAGTGCGGGGTCGAGCCCCAACAAGCGATAGCCCATCATTGATTCTCCATCGAAATGGTTGGAATGCCGATGTTAGCGATTGCGGTGGTTCGTCATCGCCGAAATTCGGGCGTTGAATTTGCCGTTGTCTGTCGGTGCTATCCTGCATTTTCCACAAAAGCTCAGGGGAGCAATTTCAATGCCACTGCCACTCCGCAGCGCCGTGCAGGCGATGCTCGTTTCCATCATCGTGATGCTGTCCGCAACGCATCCAGCGCTCGCACAACCTGCTCCTGCGGCAGAGCCCGCCGTGGAGAAACCTAAGCGAGGCTTTTCGTCGGCGACGTTTTCGGGCATCAAGCTGCGCGAAATCGGTCCGGCAGTCGCGTCGGGTCGCATCATTGACATCGCGGTGGTGCCGAGCAAGCCAAGCACTTGGTACGTGGCGGTTGCCTCGGGCGGCGTGTGGAAGACCACCAACTCAGGCACAACCTGGACGCCTATTTTTGATGCCGAAGCGTCGTATTCGATTGGCTGTGTGACCATCGACCCGACCAACGATAACGTGATCTGGGTCGGCAGCGGTGAAAACAACTCCCAGCGCAGCGTCGGTTATGGCGACGGCGTTTATAAGTCTTTGGACGGCGGCAAGACGTGGAAAAACGTCGGCCTCAAAACATCCGAACACATCGGCAAGATCATCGTCGATCCGCGTAACCCGGATGTTGTCTATGCGTCGGCGCAAGGCCCGCTTTGGGCCCCAGGCGGCGAACGGGGTTTGTACAAAACCATCGACGGCGGCAAGACGTGGAAAGCGGTACTCACCGTTTCGGAGAACACAGGCGTATCAGACATCTGGATGGACCCACGCTCGTCGAATGTGCTGTATGCGACTTCATATCAGCGTCGTCGCCATGTTTGGACGCTACTCAATGGTGGGCCCGAAAGTGCGATTTGGAAATCCACGGACGCGGGCGCGACGTGGCGCAAACTTGACAAGGGAATTCCAAAAGTGGATTTGGGCCGCATCGGCCTTGCCGTGTCGCCGGCCAACCCTGATGTGATTTACGCCATTATCGAAGCGGCTGACGCCAAGGATAAGGGCAGCTATCGCTCGAATGATCGTGGCGAAAGCTGGACGCGTTTGGCCGACTATGTCTCGGGCAGCCCGCAGTATTACCAAGAGCTGATCCCCGACCCGAAGAACGTTGATCGCGTGTACTCGATGGACGTGTTCAACATGGTCACCGAAGACGGCGGAAAAACCTGGAAACGGTTGGGCGAAAAGCACAAGCACGTCGACAACCATTCGCTGTGGATCAACCCGGCTGACACCGACCACCTGATCAACGGCAACGACGGTGGTGTCTACGAAAGTTGGGATCGCGGCGTCAATTGGCAGTACAAAGCAAACCTACCAGTGACACAGTTCTACCGGGTGGCCGTGGATGAAGCCACACCGTTCTACAACGTCTACGGCGGAACCCAAGACAACAACACGCTTGGCGGCCCATCGCGAACGACCAACAGCAGCGGTATCGTCAATTCTGATTGGTTTACCACGGTTGGCGGTGACGGCTTCTTCAGTGCGGTCGATCCGGCCGACCCCAATATCGTTTACTCCGAATCGCAGTACGGCGGGCTGGTCCGGTTTGATCGCAAGACCGGCGAGCGCGTCGATATCAAGCCGCGCGCCGGCCCCGGTGAAGCGCCGTTGAAGTGGAACTGGGATGCGCCGCTCATCATCAGCCCGCACAACCACAAACGCCTCTACTTCGCGGCGCAACGCATTTTCAAAAGTGATGATCGCGGTGACAACTGGACGCCGGTCAGCGATGATCTGACGCGCCAGATCGACCGCAACAAGCTGAAGATCATGGGGCGCGTGTGGAGCGTTGACGCGGTGGCAAAAAACCACTCGACATCGATTTACGGCAACATCGTGTCTCTCACCGAGTCTCCCAAAGTCGAGGGGCTGCTCTACGCCGGAACCGATGATGGCTTGGTGCAGATCAGTGAAGACGGCGGCAAGAGCTGGCGCAAGATGGACGCCTTCATTGGCGTGCCCGCCAACACCTACGTTTCCGATCTGAAGCCATCACCGCACGACGCCGGCACCATCTACGCGGCCTTTGATAACCACAAGATGGGCGACTTCAAACCGTATCTTCTCAAAAGTACGGATCGTGGCCGCACTTGGGTGTCGATCGCGGGCGACCTACCGGTGCGCGGATCGGTCTACTCGGTCGCTGAAGATCCGGCGAAACCAAATTTGCTCTACGCGGGTACGGAATTTGGGTTGTTCTTTTCGCCCGACGCTGGCAAACGCTGGATACAGCTTAAGGGCGGCATCCCCACCATCGCGGTACGCGACATTGCGATTCAAAAACGTGAAGGCGATTTGGTCATTGCCACCTTCGGTCGCGGTTTCTTTGTGCTTGACGATCTAACGCCATTGCGTCGGGCAACCGATGAACTGCTGGCTAAAGAAGCCGCCATGATGCCGGTGAAGAAAGCGTGGATGTACATTCCGCGCACACCACTCGGTGGCCGCGAAAAAGGCTTCCAAGGTGCGTCGTTCTACACCGCGCCGAACCCGCCGTTTGGCGCTGTGTTTACTTACCACCTCAAAGACGAACTGCTCAGCGCGCGGCAGACGCGGTTGAATCAGGAGAAAGCGATCGCGGCCAAAGGCGGCGACGTGTTCTATCCAACGTGGGACACGCTCAACCGCGAGACTCGCGAATCTGCACCTGCGGTAATGCTGACGATCTCTGATGCACAGGGCAACGTCGTGCGCCGTATCAGTGGGCCAACCAAGGCGGGCTTTCATCGCATTGCGTGGGACCTGCGCTATCCGGCCGCCAATCCGGCACGACCCGCGCGCAACGAGGAGGCGATCGAGTTTTGGGAGGATGGCATACGAGGCTCGCTAGCGCTTCCGGGCAGCTACACGGCGCAGTTGGAGAAGTGGGTCGACGGCAAGATCACGCCGCTCGCCGATCCGGTGACCTTTAACGCGGAAGTCCTAGGCACCTCGACGCTTCCCGCGCCGGATCGCAACCGCGTCGTGGCGTTTGCGATGAGGACGGCCAGCCTGCAACGCGCGGTACTCGGTGCGGTGGAATTGATCAAGGAAACGCAGCGCCGACTGGATCTGCTGAACGTCGCGATGGTCGATACGCGCGCACCGACATTCGCGCTGCTTGCGCGTACGCGCGAGATCGAACAGCGACTCAAGGATCTGGACGTTGCGCTGAGCGGCGATAAGCTTCTCAACAAGTACCAAGAAGCCTCGCCTCCCTCGATCACCGAGCGCGTCAACACGATCGTCGGCAGTCTGTGGGCGAGTACCGCCGCACCGACTGGCACCCATGAACGAGGCTATGAAATCGCCGCGAACGAATTTGCGCCGGTGCTCGAGAAATTGCGCGCGCTCGTCGAGACCGACTTGAAGCAGGTCGAAACTCAGGCGGAGTCGCTGGGCGCGCCGTGGACGCCCGGGCGTGTTCCCGTTTGGGAAAAAAGCTAGCGCACCGGCGAAACCGCCGCAAGAGCCACGGTTGACGCCATCACTTGATCGGGACGTTTGATGGAAACGCATAAGCCGGCGGCACCGTTGGACGCCAAGCGCATGCCAGCAGGCATCTACGTGATCGGCCTAGTCAGTATGCTCAATGACGTCGCCACCGAAATGGTGACGCCACTGATTCCGATCCTGCTGGCAACTGTACTGGCCAGCGGGCCCCTCGTCCTGGGGTTGGTCGAGGGATTAGCGAATGCGGTTGCGTGTGTCATCCAAATTTACGCGGGACGCTATTCGGATGCGCGCGGCGGTCAGCGCAAGCCGCTGGCGGTCAGCGGCTATCTAGTGTCCAACGCGGTGCGCCCCTTACTTGGGTTTGCGACCGTCTGGTGGCACGTGGTGATAATTCGCGCGCTGGATCGGGTTGGCAAAGGCATTCGTAACGCGCCGCGCGATGCGTTGATTGTCGACTTATCGCCGGCCTCGATGCGGGCTCGTGCGTTCGGCATCCACCGCGCGTTCGATAACCTCGGGGCGGTGGGCGGCGCGCTACTGGGCGCACTCATCATCACCTACTATTCGTCGAACCTCAAAGATGTGCTGTTGATTTCAGCCATCCCCGGCTTGCTGTGCGTTGCACTCTTTGCCTTCGGCGTTCGCGAGGCGCGTGCGCGTAGCGTCACCAAGCCGCTCAATTTTTCGCTCGTGTGGGCGGATGTGCCGCACAACGTCAGAGGCTACCTGTTGACGGTCATGCTGTTTACCTTCGCGCGCACGGCCGAGCTTTTCATTGTGTTTCGTGCACACGAACTCGGTGCTTCGACGGTGCACGCGTTGTTGTTGTGGGCGGCGATCAACTTCATCAAGATTTTTGCCAACTACGCGGCCGGCGTCTGGGCGGACCGTCACGGTCGATTTTCGCTGCTCACCATCGGCTGGATCCTGCATAGTATTGCGATGCTCGGTTTTGTATTTGTCACCAGTCTGTCGGCGCTGTGGGTCGCTGCGCTCTTTTTCGGCTTCGCCATGTCGGTCAGCGAAGGCGTTGAGCGAGCGGTCATTGGTGACCTTGCTGATGAATCGGCGCGCGGCACTTTGTTTGGTTGGTACTACGCACTGGTCGGCATCGCCTCAATTCCGGCCGGCCTGCTGCTCGGCGGTATCTGGCAGGTTTGGGGTTCGCAGGCCGCGTACGCGTTTGCTGCGGTCGCCGGATTTGTCGCGACGGCAATCCTGTTTTTCTGGGTGACAC
>JAYVUH010000223.1:0-6689 GCA_043788115.1 Burkholderiales bacterium | reverse complement strand
GTTTGTCGGCCAGATGCAGCATGATCGCGGCAGTCTCAGGAATTGCAACACCACCATCAACGAGTGTTGGGATGGCGCCGGCTGGATTGAGCTTTAGGTATTGGGCAGATTTGTGCGCGTTGTTTGCGCGATCCACCAGTACCAATTCGTAGGGCACCCCGAGTTCTTCGAGCAGGATGTGTGGTGCGAAGCTGGCGTTGCTGGGGTAGTAATACAGTTTATATGCCATACACTTTTGTCCAGATTGTGGATTCACAGCTTATTGTGGGAATATTTGAGCTGGCCGGTTTCTGCCAACCGCCGCCTTTGAAACGTCAGTGCAATATTAAGAAAAATAGTGGAATCACGAATCTACAGTCCCCCTCAGGCCACGCCACTTTCCAAGTTTTCAACGGTTCCGGTTGCATGGCAAGTTGAACCTGGAAAGAATCTCTCGGCAGGAATACTTGCCGCGATTGTGTCCCTGCCATTATCGATTGGATTGGGCGTTGTGGCGCTGGCCCCACTTGGGCCCGAATATACTGGTTTCGGCATGATGGCCGGTCTGCACGCGGCGGCATTTTTGAGTCTGATTGCCGTCGTTGCGGGGGCCCGCGGGGTCGCGATCTATGCGCCGCGCAGCCTCGTGAGTTTCTCAATCGCCGCGGTTCTAGGGTCTACGATCGCCGGCGCAGGTTGGCTGCCAAAAAATGACCCCGCGTCTGTCATGTCGGCAACGTTCTTGATGCTGGCGTTGGTTGGCGTGTTCCAGTTGGTCTTCGCTTTGTTCAGGCTGGCGCGGTTGGTGAAGTATCTTCCGGCCCCGGTGATGGCGGGGTTTCAAAATGCGGCGGCGATAGCCATTGCGCTCTCCCAATTACCGGCCTTGATCGGGGCGACCGATGTGCCACACACGGTTGGTTGGCTGCCTATGATCGCCGAGGCGCGCATATTGCCCGTTTTGCTCGGGCTCGCGACGCTGCTACTGATTTTCTACACCAGGCGCGTCACGAAGCGAATTCCGCCGTTGGTCATGGGGCTGCTCGGTGGTACAGCGGCCTACTATGTACTCTCTTTCATCGGGTTGTCTGACTCTCTTGGGGGAACGTTGGAGCGCATTTCCGCAGGATTGCCTAGCGGCCACGAACTGGCTGGTGTCATGGCGGTGACGCAGTTGCCGGGATTCGTTGGCGCGGCTCCAGATCTGCTTTTAGGCGCATTTTCGATAGCTGTGGTGGCCTCGTTGGATGTTTTGGTTGGTGCGAAGGTTGTTGAAAACATGTCGAGGCAGCGCGGTAATAGCACGAGGGAATTGCTCTGCATTGGCGGTTCCAACGTGCTGACGCCACTGCTCGGTGGCATTGTGGGATCCATCAGCCTGGCTCCGACAACGACCAATTTCCGTTCGGGCGCAAGCAATTCCTTGTCTCTATTGACGCACGGTATCTTGTTTTTAGTCGTAATTGTGTTTCTTGCGCCGCTCATCCAGTTTTTGCCTAAAGTGGTCATGGCGGCGCTGGTGCTATACACAGGCCTCCAACTATTTGATAGATGGACGCTGCGGCTGATCGTGCGCATCATCAAGCGCCAGTCAGTTAACTGGGCCGGAATACTGGTTGACCTCGGCGTCATCGGTACGGTGGTGCTTGTGACGTTGTCTGGACGCATGGCGATTGCCGTTGGCTTGGGTATTTTGATTTCCGTTGTTATCTTCACGATTCGAATGAGTCAGGGCGTTATTCGCCGGGTGAGGTTTGGCGACGAAGTGCAGTCCCGTCGGTCGCGCACAGCGGTGGATGCTGAAACGCTCCTTAGGCACGGACGACGGATTGTCAGCGTTGAATTGGAAGGTCCTATATTTTTCGCCTCTGCAGAGCAACTGCAAAATAGAATTGATAGCGCGCTCGCCGCTGGCTCGGAGTACATCATTCTTGAAATGTCCCGCGTCACTGAAGTGGACAGCACGGGCGCAAATTTGCTGTCGCAATCAGCGCAGCGCATCCAGGATCAGGGTGCACACCTGCTGGTTGCCGGACTCGGGCACTCGTCTAAGTCAGCAGTGATCATGCGTGACCATGGTGCCTCCGACATCATTACTGGGGAGCGCCACTTTCCCGATTTGGATCGCGCGTTGGAATGGTGCGAGAACCAATTGCTCATTAAGGTTCGTCTGGCTGAAATGGTTGACGGCGACTATCCGCTCGATCAGCTTGAGCTCTTTCTGCGCCTTGATGAAGAATCCCGCCAGCAAATTATGCTGCTGCTTGAGCGCTGCGAATTTAGCGCCGGTCAGACTATTTTCCAACAAGGGGAGCGGGGTGACTCGATGTACGTCATTCTGCGTGGCAGCGCCAGCGTCCGCATTTCTACACTGGATGGAGACAGGCGGTTGGTGACTTTCTCACCGGGGACCATGTTTGGGGAAATGTCGCTGCTTGACGATGAAACGCGCTCCGCGACATTGACAGCAGATGAAGCGATGGTTTGCCTTGTGTTGACGCGTGCCGCCTTTGACACGCTTGCGGTGAGAGACCCAAAGACTACGCAAATACTTCTGGTCAACCTAGCGCGAGAATTGAGCCAGAGGCTTCGCGCGGCCAACCGCTTGCTTCGCGAATCGGCGTGATTAGAGTAGGCGCTCCATCAGACTACATAGCGGCTTAAGTCGACGCAAAATGCTGATCTAGGCTTCGAGGAGGTCCGCGTCAGTTCCGTGGCGCGCGCTGAATGATTCGTACGCATTTATGGGCGGCACAGTGCCACCGCGACCGCCGCCGTCGGTCTACCACCATGAAGCCTTTGTGATCTTGTCCTTTGTAGGTAAGGGCGGCGCCGGGATGCCAACCACTTTCCACGAGGTCACCAGCCGACGTTAAGCGCATCTATGTCCGCCAGCCGTTCACACTGCTCATCACGTTTTCGCGTTCCTCATCGCCCTTGCAAAGTTGCACAAGCGGATCGTCAAAGTTGACGCGCTGATCGCGATGAAAAAACCGCATCAGGCCCGACTTGTTCTCAAGTTTGATGAAACGATCAACAAAGTCTTCGCTCATCTTGCCGTCGGTCATGTCAACGAAGTAGTCGGCGGTGCGGTTGCGGTTTAGCACCTTGGTGGTCTTGTTGTAGCTGCCGTGGTAGCCAAGCACGTGGCGCTTAATTTTGTCGGGTGCTGCGTATTGGCGCGTACCCCCCGCCAGAAACATGTTCGCGCATGCCGATGAGCAACGCCCCGATACGACGGTGGCGAATCCGCGCTGTCGAATGTCCACACCGATCTTGCGGCCGGCCATTGAGTCGCCGCCCCCGCTATCGTGAAACACGAGGGTCGAAATCTGGCCGTCGAAGCGGATCATTGCCTCTTCCCACGTGTTCCAGTCTTCTGGCACCACGCCACCGCCGAGATAGAGAACCGGAGGTGCGGCATGAAAACTCATTGCGTGGCTGGCGCCGACGCAACTTACCAGCGACATCGCGAGAAAGACGTGGCACCACATCGCGTCAGGCCTCGACCAAGCCCTTCTTGCGCAGCATCGGTTCAACCGTTGGTGCGCGACCGCGGAACGCTTGGTAGGCACTCATCGGTTGCATGGTGCCACCGCTCGAGTAGATGAACTTCAACAATCGCTGTGCGGTTGCTTCGTCGAACGGATTGCCCGCCTCCTTGAAGGCATCGTAGGCGTCAGCATCGAGCACTTCCGCCCAGAGATAGACGTAGTACTGCGACGCGTATCCGGCGCTGGCGAACAAGTGCATGAAGTGGGGCAGGCGGTGCCGCATCGTGATTTGCGGCGGCAGACCAATTGCCGCAAGTTCGGTCCTTTCGAACTCGGCGAGGTCAAGCCCGTCCATGTTGGTTTTCATATGCAGCTTGACGTCAAGCAACCCTGAGGCGCAAAAAGTTGCCGCGTCATAACCCTGATTGAAGGTGCGCGCCAGGCGCATCTTGCTGATCAACGCGTCGGGAATGACCTCACCGGTCTGGTAATGGCGGGCGTGTTTCTTCAGGACCACTTCTTCTGACAGCCAGTGCTCAAACAGTTGTGACGGCAGCTCAACAAAATCCCGCAGCACACTGGTGCCGGCCAGACGTTCATAACGCACATTCGACATCATGCCGTGCAGGCCGTGGCCGAACTCGTGGAATAGCGTGCGTGCGTCGTCGTACGAGAGCAGTGTTGGTTCGCCGGGCGCCCCCTTGGCGAAATTGTTGTTGTTGACGATGATCGGAATGATTGCGCGCTCTTGATCAACAGTGCCATCGCCGGTGCGGCTTTGACTGCGATAGGCGCTCATCCATGCGCCACCGCGTTTGGTTGCACGGGCAAAGTTGTCGTGCAAGAAAATGGCGGTGAGGTTGCCATTGCGATCGGTCACTTCATAGGTCTTGACGTCCGCATGGTACGCACGGACATTGGGCAGTTCCTTGAAACTAATGCCGAACAACCTATTCGCACAATCGAACGCGGCCTCGGTGATGCGCTCAAGCGAGAAATAGGGTTTGACCGACGCTTCGTCAAAGTCGTAACGCGCCTTGCGGACTTTCTCGGCGTAGTAAAACCAGTCCCACGGTTCGATGGTGATGGCATCGCCCGATGCTTTTGCAGTGTCCTGCAAATCTTGCGCTTCAATGCGCGCTCGGGCGCTGGCGCGTGTCCAGACGTTGTTTAATAGTTCTAACACGGCGGAAGGGTTGCCGGCCATGGTGTCGGCCAGCGCATAGTCGGCGTAGTTGTCGTAGCCATGCAGTTGCGCTTGTTCGAGACGAAGTTGCATGATCTCAACTGCCACCAGCTTGTTGTCGCGCGCAGGATTGCCTTCGTGAAACTCACCGCGCGTGAGCCATGCCTTGAACGCCTGTTCGCGCAGCTTGCGGCGCGATGAGAAGGTCAGAAACGGCGTGATGTGCGAGCGCGACAATGTGATGACATTGCCGTCGGTGATGCCGCGCTCAAGAGCGGCTTGTTTGGATGCGGCCAATACAAACGGCGGAAGGCCGGCCAGTTCATCAGCCGTCTTGAGGACAAGTTGAAATTCACTTTCGTCGGCAAGCGTGTTCTGGCTGAAACGGGTGTTGAGTGTGGCGAGTTGTTCCATCACTTCGCCGTAGCGTTGCTTGGCAGCCGGTTCGAGTTTGGCACCGGCGCGGACAAAATCGAGATGAATGCGTTCGAGCAGACGTAGTTGCTCGGCATCCAGCCCCAGCGTTTTACGTGTGGTGAAGAGCTGGTCGATGCGCGCGAATAGCGCAGCGTCGGTGTAGATCGCGTTGTCGTGCGCAGCCAGCGGGGCGGCCATTTCCCGTTCGACGTTTTGCAGCGCCGGCGAGGTCTCGGAGGCGGTGAGGTTGGAGAACACCATCTCGATGCGCTTGAACGCGCGGCCACTTTTGTCGAACGCGGCCACCGTGTTTTCAAACGTCGTCGCCGCCGGATTGCCGCCGATCGCGGACAACTCCCGACGATGGTCCGCCAGCGCCACCTCGAAGCCGGGCTTGAAGTGTGCCGCGTCGATCAACTGGAAAGGAGGGATGCCGTGCGGCGTGTTCCACGCAGCCAGCAAAGGGTTGGTGGTGCTAATGGTTGTTGTGGTCATGTTGGCGGGCGGTTAACGAAAGTCGCCAAGTTTAGCGCACGCGCTGGTAACGTTGGCGTTGCACGGGAATCGCTGAACGGTTATGACATTTGTCTCACTGCCCTGCGGTCGCACGGTATCATGCGTCGGCTTAAGCAAACCTTAACCAAGGCGCAAGACTATTGGCATGCTCGATTCGTTCAAACAAGCCGTCTCCTTTGCACTCCAAGGAGACACGGTCGGAAACCTGAGCATCGGTCGTGGCGTAGTCGACGGGCGTCCGACCTTTGTCGCCATCATCGAAAACCGTATCGCGTCGGGTGCCATTGGCAAGGCCGAATGCGACAAGTTGGCGAGCCTGTTCACCGTGGTCGCCGCGCAGCGGGCGGCATTGGTGTTGTTCATCGATTCGGCGGGTGCACGCGTGTCCGAGGGGCTACCCGCCCTGGGGGCGTTTCGACGCATGTTTGCGGCGGCATTAAAGGCAAGCGGAGCCAGCGCGCCGATGTCTGCCGTGTTGGGGGCAAATTGCTTCGGCGGCGCGAGTATGCTCGCAGCGCTTTGCGGACAACGCTACTTCAATGCCAACACGCGTCTCGCCATGTCCGGTCCATCGATTCTGGCCGCCGCCGCTGGTGCGTCGGCGATCGATGACGCATTTCGCGCCATCGCTGAAGTGAGTATCGGCACCAGCGGGCGCACTAAGCTTGAGGGCAATGTTGTATTCACCGGTACGGTCGGGTTCGCACCACCCACCGCATTGGTTGATGCGTACCTTGCGCTCGCTGCCCGGTTAGTAGCGGCGAAGTTGTTCGCCAAGGGGGCCACGGATTCCGTGCAGCGCAAAGCGTTTGGCTTGATGTATACCAGCGGTTACCAACTTGCCGAGCAGGACGGCATGCTGTTTGGAAGCGGCACTGACGCAAACGGTGCGGCGATAGTGCTCGGCAGCATCGACCGGCAGCCGATGTCGGCCGCAAGGGCCAGCCAGTTGACCGGCCGCGTGCAGGCGATGTTGGCGGGCGAACGGCCGGCGCGATTGCAAATATGGGTCGACTGCGATGCGCACTCGGCTGTGCTTGATGATGAGAAGGTGATGCTGTCGAGCTATCTGGCAAATCTGGCGCAGTCGCTGTGGC
>JAYVUH010000222.1:0-4475 GCA_043788115.1 Burkholderiales bacterium | reverse complement strand
TCAGGAAGCGCTGCTCGATGATATCTTTGAGCTTCTGATACGCGAGTTTTTGCTTGAAGACCATCACCCCGACGATCATCATCGGATTGGTTGGGTGCTCCATGCGTAGCCATGCCGTATCCACACCGGACATGCGTTCTCGGCCAAGCACGGAAAATGAGGGGATGCCGGAAATGCTCGCCATAATCGATCTGTGTCGTTTATCAATCTTGTTATTGGTAAGCCTAGCCCCTCCATTGGCTAGGCCGCCGAGCGTGCGCGGGAGCGATCATCGTTTTGTTGATGCATCTCGGTGGGCGCCAGAGCGCGACAAACCACGAATTGCAGGGGACGACCGATTCCGTTACAGTTACTTTAGCCTCATTAGGCACCCCTGCAAACCCCCTGATTTAGGAGGGTTTTTTGCTGATGGCAGAGAAAAATAGCGCGAAATCGGAGGAAAGCTGGCTATGTCGGAGTCAAAAAAACAGTTTGATAAGGCCGTAAAGGACATTACCAAGGCCAAGAATGATCCGGGAAACGAGATGAAGCTGCGTTTGTACGCGCACTTCAAGCAGGCGACGGACGGCGACATTTCCGGTGACAAGCCGGGATTTACCGATTTTGTCGGACGAGCCAAGTACGACGCTTGGGCAAAGCTCAAGGGCACGTCGCAGGAAGACGCCCAGAAGGCCTATGCCAAGCTCGTGGATCGCGTGTTGCGCGGCTAGCCAGCGGGAGAAAATCTCGACGCATAAAAAAAGCCCGAATCAAAAGATTCGGGCTTGAAGTCGTCCGTTTTCAATAAGAATCAGGACGAGGAGGAGACTGCGTCGTCAAGCCACTGGTGTTGGCTCAACGAGAGAACTTAACGCTTGCGGGCTACCTTGCGTACGGCTGGCTTTTTGGCCACTGCTTTTTTCGCGACGGGTTTCCGGGCTGCAACTTTCTTGGCGATCGGACGGGCGGCACCGGTGCGCTTCTCTTGTACCAGCAGGGCGCGAACCGAGTCCGCCAGTTCGGAAACCTGCGCTGACAGCGCTTCGACGTCTTTGCTGGTGAGTACACCGAGGCGGTTGAGCGACTTGTGTACGCGAGCCTCAAAAACCTGCTCCAGTTTGTCGAACTTACCGGATGCGGCTTCGAAGGATTTGCTGGCCTGATCGCGCGCTGTTTCCATGGTGGCTTCCGCAACGTGGCGGGTACGTGCTTCGAGCGCTTGGCCTTTCTCGACCAACGTTTCGAAGACTTTCTTGCCCTCGACCTGGGTCTTGGAGAACGCGCCTAGTCCGGCCAGCCAGATTTGCTGGGCGGATTCCATGACCTGCTTGGCCATTTGTTGTTCTGAAAGTGTTGCGGCGACCTGGCCGAGCTTTTCGGTAATCTGTTCGATCGGTGTAGACGGCTTTGCCGATTTGGCCGATTGTTGGGCTTTCTTTAAACGTGACGCCATGTCGATCTCCTGAGTAGTGTGTCGCCTGCGGATGGTCCGGTAACAGTACACGACGCCGCAGCAATAGGTGCACTTTAGGGGCAAAAATTAGAGTATTCACACTATGGCGTTGTCGTGCGCTAGAGGCGAAAAGCGTTTTGGCAAATCGATACTGACCCGCAAGTCATAAAAAGTCTGCCGTACGGTGTGAGATCAGAACAGCGATTGGGGCAAACTGTCATCTGAATATAGATTTTGGTCGCTTTGTTCGAGAACGTTGCCGACAGCGCCAAAACACAAAATAACGAGGAGATCACGTGAACGCACCGATGCCGACCAGCAATGCTCGCCCATGGTTAGACCAATACCCAAAGGGTGTGCCGGCCGATATCGATCCGGATGCCTTTGCATCGATCAAGGACATCCTCAATCAGGCGTGTGAACGCTTTAGTGACAGGCCGGCATTCACCTGCATGGGCAAATCGATCACATTCGCCGAACTGGATCGGCTGGCGCGCGACTTTGCCGCGTACTTGCAGTGTGAATTGATGCTGACGCGGGGAGATCGCGTTGCCATCATGATGCCCAATATCCTACAGTATCCGGTGGCCATCTTTGGCATTCTTCGCGCCGGATTTGTGGTGGTCAATTGCAATCCGCTCTACACCCCGCGTGAGCTCGAGCATCAGTTGAAGGATTCCGGTGCCAAAGCGATTGTGGTCATTGAAAACTTTGCCACCACGCTCGAGCAATGCATTAGCAAAACGGCCGTCAAACACGTCATCACCACGCAGCTCGGCGATATGTTGGGCTTTCCCAAGTCGCTGATCGTCAACCTCGTCATCAAGCACAAGAAGAAAATGGTGCCGGCCTGGAATCTGCCGGGCGCGGTGCCTTTCAACGCGGCTCTCGACAAGGGCGCCGGGCTTGCCTACACCAAGCCCGACGTCGTCGGTTCGGACATCGCCTTCTTGCAGTACACAGGCGGCACCACCGGTGTCTCCAAAGGTGCCATCCTCACGCACCGTAATCTGGTCGCCAATATGCAGCAGGTTGGTTGCTGGACCGGGCTCGACCTCAAAGAGGGCGAAGAAGTCATTATTCAGCCGTTGCCGATGTATCACATCTTTGCGCTCAACACCTCCATCAACTTCATGGCGCGCGGTGCCAACACGGTGCTGATTCCGAATCCACGCGACATGGATGGATTCGTCAAGGAGTTGAAGTCGCGACGCTGGACGGTGTTGACCGGCGTGAATACGTTGTTCAACGGTTTGTTACACCATCCCGAGTTCAAGAACGTCGACTTCTCCGGCCTGAAGCTGGCCCTCGGCGGTGGCATGGCGGTGCAGCGCGCTGTCGCTGAGAAGTGGAAAGCCGTCACCGGGACCACCCTGATTGAGGCCTATGGTTTGACAGAAACGTCACCCGGCGCGACCGCCAATCCGCTCAATTTGGCCGAGTTCAATGGCTGTATCGGACTGCCGATGTCCTCGACCGTAGTCACTATTCGCGACGACGACGAGAATATTCTTGGCGTGGGCGAGGTTGGCGAAATCTGTATCGAGGGTCCGCAGGTCATGCAAGGCTATTGGCAGCGCCCGGACGAATCCGCCAAGGTATTCTGCCGTGACGGTGCGTTCAAGTCGGGCGATATCGGTGTGATGGACGAGCGCGGCTACTTCAAGATTGTTGATCGTAAGAAAGACATGATTCTGGTGTCGGGCTTCAACGTTTATCCGAATGAAATTGAAGATGTAATTGCGATGTGTCCCGGGGTGTTGGAGGTCTGCGCCGTGTCGATGCCGGACGACAAATCAACTGAAGCGGTTCGCGTGGTCGTGGTCAAGCAAGATCCAGCGCTGACCAAAGAGACCATCATGGCCTTCTGCAAGGAACGCCTCACTGGTTACAAGATGCCGCGGCTGATCGAATTCTGGAGCGAGTTGCCAAAGACTAATGTTGGCAAGGTGCTACGCCGCACGGTCCGCGATACGCCGGTGAAGAAGTAGGGCGGCCACAGGTTGGCAGACCCGGCGGCCAACAGCTACGCTAAGGACACGCTACCGCGCCCGAGTTCGATCACACGCCCGCTGACGTGAATTGTTCCAAGCGACGTGACTTCAAGGCCGAGGTGGCATGCACGACCTACCGCCTCGCCTTGCTCGATGGAAAACTGGCACGGCACGCGACGATGGTGCTTCATCCAGCCGCCGAGGTTGGCGGTGGCCGAGCCTGTACCCGGATCCTCAATGACGCTGGTGTGCTTCATGAAGAAAAACCGCGACAGTAGTTTCCCTTCTCCATTGGCGGCGAACACATATGCCATCGAGCGGCCGATGTCGCTTGCGACTACTTTGAGGCGTGCCGCATCCGGCTGTGCGCGGCGCACCGCATCGGCGGATGCGAGTGGAACGATGAGTTGTTCGCTACCGGTGTTGATCCACCGCGCGCCGGGCAAGATGTCACTGCTGACGAGCCCCAGCATCGCCGCCAGTTCCGCGTCAGACTGCTCGCACTCGCGCGACGTTTCCGCGCCGGCTGTCAGCGTCCAGCTGTCAGCGAGCGCTGATACCGGAATTACCCCCGCTTTCATTTCTAGCGTGAGGGCGTCGCCGGCGTTGCACAACTCGCGAACCGCGTGCGCACTACCGAGCGTGGGGTGGCCCGCAAAGGCCATCTCGAAAGTTGGCGTGAAGATGCGTACGCGGGCGGTTGCTCGACTCGATGGCAGAATGAACACGGTTTCGGACAGGTTGAATTGCAAGGCAAGGGCCTGCATTTCGTGATCAGTAAGACCGCTGCCATCGTCAAACACACATAGCGGATTGCCGCCGAAGACTGACTCGGCGAACACATTGAGGAGGCGGTAGTGAAAGGAGCGCATGCGAGTTCCGACGAATAAAATAGAAATTCTACTGGCTGCATCCACCGAACTGACTGGCACGTATCAAATCTAGCGTTACAACACTTTGGAAGTCGATCAATGAAAACCGCCGCCACTCTTCGTGCCTCGTTAGTCGCCGCGCTTGGCGTCACCATGTCTGTGGCAGCGCAAGCGCCG
>JAYVUH010000221.1:0-3373 GCA_043788115.1 Burkholderiales bacterium | reverse complement strand
CGCGCTTTTTGTTGTTCTGGTGTAGGCGGGGCGTCTAGCTTGCGAATCGTGCGGCCTTGCTTACTCATCTCGGTCACATCTTTTTTGGCGCAGGCGGCTGGCATGGTTTCGCCATAATGCGTCACGCCTTTTTCGTCGACACAGCGAAACAGCGTCGATTGGGCGTACGTTGCGCCGCAGGCGGCTAACAGCAATGCCAACAGGATTCGGGAAGTCGTCATGGGTCGTAAGCGGGTGAAAATGGGGACAGCCTTTAGTGCCGTCTTCTAAGCCCCGTACAGACTACGGTAGGCCGTAATGTTCGCCAGTTTATCGGCTTCACCGGATTTTGCCGACAAGAATCCGACGATATCCGCGAGGCTGGCCACAGAAATAACGGGAATACCGTGTTGTTGGCTGACCTCTTGTGCCGCGGAAAGCTCACCCAAGCCCCTTTCCTGTCGGTCCAACGAAATGACGACGGCGGCCGGCGTTGCGCCCGCAGACCGAATCATCGCAACGGATTCGCGAACTGAGGTCCCCGCCGAGATAACGTCATCAACGATTAACACTTTCCCGGCGAGCGGCGCGCCAACGAGCAAGCCACCCTCGCCGTGGTCTTTCGCTTCCTTGCGATTGAACGCGAACGGCACGTTGCGCCCCATTTCCGCCAGTTTGATGGCCATGCCAGCCGCCAGCGTAATGCCCTTGTAGGCGGGGCCGAAAACCATGTCGAACGGCACTTCCGACGCCAATGCTGCACGGGCGTAGAAGGCCGAAAGTGCCGCCATTGAGGTGCCGTCATTGAACAGCCCGGAATTGAAGAAGTAGGGCGAAAGACGCCCCGCTTTGGTCTTGAATTCGCCAAACCGCAGGGCATCCTGCTTAATGGCAAATTCAACAAACTCGGTGCGGAAATCGGTCGGTAACATGGGCGGCAAGACAGAAAAAGGAAAGGGGAAACGATGATCGCTGGTGACGAGGGGCGCGCCCTATCGCGCATAATCCCGTTTTGCCAATTTTACGGGTCTCTGTGATGCGCGTCATTTCTGTCAACGTCAACGGTATCCGCTCGGCGACATCCAAGGGCATCATTGCGTGGCTGAAACGCCAAAAGCCCGATGTCGTCTGCATGCAGGAAATCAAGGCGCTCGAGAGCGATATCCCAGAGGAAGTGCTGCGCTGGAAGAATATGCACGCCTTTTACCACCCAGCCGAGAAGAAGGGCTATGCCGGGGTGGCGATTTTTTCCAAACGCGAGCCCGACAAGGTCATTATCGGCACCGGCATCAAATGGATTGACGCCGAAGGCCGTTATCTCGAAGTCCAGTTTGGCAATTTGTCAGTAGTCTCTCTCTACCTGCCGTCCGGCTCGGCGTCAGAGGAGGCGCAAGCCAAGAAATTTCGTTTTCTCGACGTGTTCATGCCGACTCTTAAAAAGCTAAAGCAGTCGGGGCGTGAGGTCATCATCGTCGGCGACTGGAACATCGCCCACAAGGAAATCGATCTCAAAAACTGGCGCGGCAACAAGAAAAATTCGGGCTTCCTGCCAGAGGAGCGCGAATGGCTGACCACATTGTTCGACAAGGTAGGTTACGTCGACACCTTCCGCACACTGAATGACAAACCTGATCAGTACACTTGGTGGTCGAACCGTGGCAATGCGCGTGAAAACAACGTCGGTTGGCGTATCGACTATCACATCTGTACGCCGGGTATTGCTGCAACGGCCAAGAGGACGAGCGTGTACACCGACACATGGTTTAGCGATCACGCGCCGCTGACTGTCGATTATCAGTACGACTTGTAAGGGAAGCTCTGATTAAGTCCATTTCGTCGCTTCGGTCTTGTCAAATGAGGTTGTTGCTCAACCAAAAATATCTCCTTGCATATCAGACATATGCGGCGTCAATATTTTTGGATACGCGCCTAGTCTGGCTTAGAGCTGGACTTAATCAGAGCTTCCCGAGCTGACAGAGGCGGCACCCGCAATCACCAGCCGTTACGCAACCAAAGAGCATCGCCTTGATTCGAATCTCCAATCTCACCCTCGCGCGCGGCACCAAGCGACTGTTCGATAACGCCAGTCTCACACTATTCCCCGGCCACAAGGTCGGCCTAGTGGGTGCCAATGGCATCGGCAAGTCAACCTTGTTCGCCCTCATGCGCGGCGAAATGCACCAAGACGCGGGCGAGCTGGAAATGCCGCCGTCGTGGGTGATCGCACACGTGGCGCAGCACACGCCGCAAAGCGCGTTGTCTGCGCTCGAATACGCGCTCGACGGCGACCACGAGTTGCGCGTTATTGAAGCCGAACTCGCCAACGCCGAAGCTGCCGAATGGCACGACGAGAGCGAGCACGAAAAGTTGGCCGCCGAGTTGTCGAACCTGCACACCCGCTATGAGGAAATCGGCGGCTACGCCGCGCGCTCACGCGCGGCGGCGCTGTTGTCCGGACTAGGCTTTAACGAAGAGCAGCAAGAGCTCGCCGTCAGCACATTTTCAGGTGGCTGGCGTATGCGCCTCAATCTCGCGCAGGCACTGATGTGTCGCTCAGACCTGCTGCTGCTCGACGAGCCGACCAATCACCTCGATCTCGATGCGGTAATGTGGCTCGAAGACTGGTTGGCGCAGTATCGCGGCATGCTGTTTTTGATCACCCACGACCGCGATTTTCTCGACGCGGTCGTCAACCGGATCGTGCACGTCGAAAACCAGAAACTCAACGAGTACGCCGGCAACTACTCGACCTTCGAGCGCACGCGCGCCATGCAACTCGCCAACCAGCAGGCGCAGCACGTCAAGCAGCAACGTCAGGTTGCGCACTTGCACAGTTTCATCGACCGCTTCAAGGCCAAGGCAACCAAGGCCAAGCAGGCGCAAAGCCGCATCAAGACCCTTGAGCGTATGGAGATCATCGCTGCTGCGCACGTCGATTCGCCGTTCGAATTCGCGTTTCGCAAACCGGTGGCCGCGCCACGCCAGTTGTTGCACTTGAAAGAGGCGACGCTGGGATATGAAACGCGAGACATCCTGCCGCACGTTGAATGGCGGCTGTTTTACGGCGACAAGATTGGCTTGCTCGGCCCGAATGGCGCCGGCAAATCGACGCTCGTCAAAACGTTGGCCGGCACGCTCGCACAAAAGAAGGGTGGCCGCTACGAAGGTCAGGGCCTCAAGATCGGCTACTTCGCGCAGCATCAAATCGAGCAGTTACGCACCGACGAGTCACCGCTCATGCACTTCAAGCGGCAGGACCCGACCACGCGCGAGCAAGAGTTCCGCAACTTCCTCGGCGGGTTCGATTTCCGGGGTTCGCGTTGTGATGAGCCGGTCGGCCCGTTTTCCGGCGGTGAAAAGGCGCGCCTCGCGCTGGCGCTGATCGTCTGGCAAA
>JAYVUH010000220.1:0-3345 GCA_043788115.1 Burkholderiales bacterium | reverse complement strand
AACAGGGCGCGCTCTTGCAAATCAAGCACCAAATCGAACTGCGCAACCTGAGTCGGCGAATTGGCGTCACCACGCCACAGCAAGTCAAACGCACCAAGGTAGCCCGTCAAACTGACAATCTCGCCGCGGCTGACTTCGGCACAGGCAATTTCTGGCGGCGTGTCTGGTCCAGTCCAAAAAACGGCGACGGATAGCCGATCAACGAGTGCAGCGACAGTTTCGCCGAGCGTGGAACCGTTACCAACGATTAGCAATCTGCCGGCGGACTGGTAGCCGATGCTCGCCACTGGTTCAAACGGCGACAGCGCCGTTAGCGCCGCGAGGGCGGACGCTTTCGCCTGCCCGGCGCTTGCGTCGGGTTTGCGGCGGGCCAAACTGTCAATATCGATCAAAGTTGATTCTCAACGCGGTGAAGCATTCGGTGGTGCCTTCATGCAATGCAAGAAGACGATCATTATCGCTGGCACAGAGTTTAGTAAGGTCGTGTTGACGACTGCATGACTAGATGTACGCACGGCTTTTCACCCGCGTAACAGCCGTCGTCGACGCGTCATCGCTGGCAAACGAGCCGTCGTTACGTTGCAGTGCAGCATTTACCCCTTCGATTCGTTAGGCGACGCCATCGGCGCTGCGGGATCGAGCGCGATTGACGCGACTTCGGTATCGGTTCCAGGTGTCAGCCGCATGTCACTAGGCGCGGCCAGTTGTTGGTCTTCCGCCGAGTGCGTTGCTTGATCGGGCGTTGCGGGCACCAGCGTCTCGGCACCCAATCTGGCGGCTTCCTCTTCTTTAGTTTCAAACAACCGCAGCGTCTTCGATTGATTCATCATCTCCAGCCAACCTTCGGGCAGCGGGTCTGGCTTGCCGTAGTCGTCGATGTACGTGTCGAGACCGTCCATGATGTTGTAGTGCGGGTCCGTAAAGAGCTTCTTCATTGCTTGATTGCGCATGTCCGGCGATACATCGGGCGCCATGAAGGGTGTGAAATCCGACTCATTGGTCAGACTTTCAATGGTTGGCAGTGGTGGCTTGGGCTGCGGGGTGTCGGCCAATGCGTCGGGCAATGCGTTGGGCAACGCGTTGGGCAAAGTGTCCGATTGACGGGCACTTTCAGGCATTTTTGCCTCGATCGGCTTGCCAGTGCTGGGGTTTAGTTCGACCAGGTCTGCGGCAGGCCCAGGTCCGACCTGTTCGCCTTTGCGTTTAGACCAACGCGAAAGAAACCCCCCGCCACTCATCAAGACATCCCGCTTTTGTAGCGTCCCTCTTTGCTCTCGAACGACTTGGGCCGGATGCGCTGCTTCTTTTGCGGCGGTCTGTAATTGTCTCGCACCCAGTCGGACAGCACCGCCAACATTTCCGTCGGCATTTGTACCGTATCGACCTTTTCCTGTGCGTCCATCCAGCGTGCCGCTTCGTTGTACGACAACGTCAGCGCGTAGGGCGCGGCGTAGTCGAGCGCACTCTCCAACGTATCGTCCTTAATGCGCCACATCACGAACACGCGCGGCTCCGGCGAACTGACGTTCAGGTAGTAGCCCTCGGCTTCGTCGGCGAACATGTGCAGCGCAAAGCCGGGGAACAACAGCTGGGTCAGTTCCGGTCGATCAGAGATCACCTCACCCGCCACGCGCGTGCCGTCGTCTGGCAGGATGCCGGCCGGCTGCCACCTGTGTGACGCCCAGCGATTGTCGATGGCGATTCGATCCATGACGACGGATACGGCGAACGACGGTTGCTCAGTGGGGATGGTGGCATTGGCGAAAACGTTCATGGCGCGATGTTAAGGCATTTATACCGCCGCGCCTGCCGTGACGCATTGCGTCGCCGCTATACTTTGGCCATGTCTAGCCTTCATATCTCATCGATCGGCCCTGCTCCAAGGCCCGCCGCAAGGCAGCAGTGTTCAGTAACGCCGATTCCAATTCGCGCGCGCGTCGAAGGTCGGGCCTACGCGCGCGATAGCGGTCAGCTGGACACGCGTCTTTGCGCTCTCTTCCCTCGCGGTATCTCGATGCCACTCGGTCAGTCGAGCGAAAATCCGCATGCCCATCTACCCCCTCTCGAACGCGTCCCAGTGAAATATGCAGGCTAGCACCATCATTCCTATCGTTGACCAACGCAGCCAGCGCGGTCTTGTCATTCCGCCGCTCTCCCGACCTCTCGCTGGCGGCGCACTGGCGGATATACGGGGCCGACAAATCCGCGATTTGCGCATTTCGGTGACCGACCGTTGCAACTTCCGCTGCACCTACTGCATGCCCAAGGAAGTGTTTGATCGCAACTACGCCTATCTGCCGCACAACGAAGTATTGACGTTCGAGGAAATCACGCGCGTGGCACGCATCGCCGTCGGGCTCGGCGTGAAGAAAATTCGCCTCACCGGCGGCGAGCCGTTGATGCGTCGCGGCATTGAAGACCTGGTTGGCATGCTTGCTGCCATCGAGGGAATCGACCTCACACTCACCACCAACGGTTCGGCACTCAAGGCCAAAGCGGCTCAGTTGAAAGCCGCGGGGCTCGATCGATTGACCGTGTCCCTCGACTCACTCGACGACGCAACCTTTCGCGCCATGAACGACGTCAACTTTCCGGTCGCCAAAGTGCTCGACGCGATTGAGGCGGCAAACGCCGCGGGATTCGAGCAGGTCAAGATCAACATGGTGGTCAAGCGTGGCGTGAATGATCACCAGATTGTCGATATGGCGCGCCACTTCAAGCGCTCGATGAACATCGTGCGCTACATCGAATTCATGGACGTCGGCTCGACCAACGGGTGGCGCATGGACGACGTGATCGCCTCGCGCGAGGTAGTTAATCAGATTCACGCCGTCTTTCCTTGTGCACCAGCCAACCCCAACCACGTCGGCGAAGTCGCACAGCGTTGGAAATACAATGACGGCGCGGGAGAGTTCGGCGTGATCTCCAGTGTAACCGAGGCGTTCTGCGGAACCTGTACCCGAGCCAGACTGTCCACTGACGGCGCAATCTACACTTGCTTGTTTGCGCAACAAGGCTACGACATCAAGTCGATGCTACGAGGTGGGGCTGATGACGAATCCATCGCTGCGGCAATGGGCGGCATCTGGCAGCAGCGGCGCGACAATTATTCTGAGATGCGTACCGCCGAGACCGCAAAGGAACGCAAGGTCGAAATGAGTTACATCGGCGGCTAAACGGGAGAAACGAATTGTCACCCAGTGCGAAAGCTCAGATTGCTTATATTGCGGGCAGACTGATTAGTGGGAAGAATTCGTCCCACGTGTACGACTATAGCGACAGTCGTTACGTTTCAATTTCTGGAACAGTCACGTCTAGCAGAGTAAACGTATTTGACTATGATCG
>JAYVUH010000219.1:0-5183 GCA_043788115.1 Burkholderiales bacterium | reverse complement strand
TGAAACAGGTTTTGAATGATATGCGGTTGCTTTTGTCGGCGATGCAAATGACTGCGAATCCCAGCGATCATCTGCGCCTTGTTGGCGGGACGGCTCTTGCCCAGCGCGTTGGTCTTGACATCCTGGTTGAGCAACTCGTCCGGGTTCAACTCCGGGCAGTATCCTGGCAGTCGAATCAGGCGCAGACTTTTGGCGTTGTCGGCAGCAAATTTTTTCGCGGCATTCGACCGGTGTACTGGATGCCCATCAACGATCAAGTAAATTTTGCTCTTGACCTGCTTGATCATCCGCTTCATGAACTCGATGAATACCGGGTTCTGGAACTTGCCTTCAAACACCATGAAGGACAGCGCACCGCGATTGGTGATCGCCGAGATCATGTTGCAGCCGAAACGTTGCCCAGTCGCTCGCACCACCGGCGTTTTTCCCAGCGGGGCGAAGCAAGTTCCGCTGATGTGGTCGCTACGCAAACCCATCTCGTCTCCCCAGTAAATTTTCGCTCTCTCACGCTTCGCCTCCTTGGCAATCGCCGGATACTCCTCTTTCAACCAGCGTGCAATCGCGTCATCATTCCGTTCGTAGGCACGGCGTACCGGCTTCTGGGCACTCATGCCCCATGCCTTAAGGTAGCGGCCCACCGAGGTCGGCGACACCGTGATGCCGTACTCCCGTTCGATCAACCGCGCTACCGCCTCTCGCGTCCAAAGGTAGAACGGCAGTTTCAGTTGATCAGGCATCTTGCCGACGACCAAGCCGCAAATCCGCGCCGCTTGCCGCTGATCCAAGTGTCCGCTGCCAGTGCGCCGCCCTCGTTTCCCAAGCTTGAGTGCCCGCAGTCCGCCGCCGCGCGACAAGCGCATCCATTTGCTTACCGCTCTCAGGCTAACTCCATACACCGCCGCCGCTTCGGTCTGCTTCATTCCGCCTCGCACTGCCTTCACCACCAGCCGGCGCAGGTGGCCTTGCGTGGCACCATCCAACTTCCTCGCATCAGTCTTTGTTCTCATGCCTCCTTTAACGCACTACGCACTATTTGGTGCACTGGTCAGTAACGTTCGAATTATATCAAGCGCTGCGCCCTGCAGTCTACCCGTCACGACGGGATGTTCGTTGCTATACGTGTCTCCTTGCCGCGCATCAAGCGGAACCAATCCGTCACCGGTTGGACCAGCGCGCGCCAATAGCCGGTCGATTGGACGACACCCGCGACCCCCGTCCTGATTTTCTGCCCTTTTACCGGCGCCCGGAATGTTCCGAACAGGATGTCCCACAACGGGAGTAGTGTCGCGAAGTTGAGATCATGCAGCGCACGTTCTTGTGCATGGTGAATCCGATGGTAGCGCGGGCTGACCAGGAGTTTGGTCAGGGGCCCAAAGCCGATATCGAGATCGATGTGCGACAAAGCCAGGAAAATGCCGACGATGAAATACACCGGCAGCGAGTTCGCGTCCATTCCGAGCAACCACATCATCGGTACCAGCACGAAAAGCTGAACGAACGGCACGTTGATGATGTGCACGCGCAAGCTGGTAGTCGAATTCATGTGCGAGTCTTCATGGTGGAACTGGTGCAACGCCCAGAAAAATGGCAGGGTGTGTTGCAGGCGATGCGCCCAATAGGCAAAAAAATCATACACCACCAATACCAGAACGACCCGTGCAGTCTCTTCCACCGCGCCGGCAGGCGCGGCCAAGCGGATCAGCGGTGACGGGAAGATCGTGCCCAACCAGATAACGAATTCCCCCCAGACGCTTGCGGAAATCATAGCAAGCGCGGCCAGTTGCAGGCCATGCCAAACCAGGTTAAAGCGCAGGCTGCTGAAGGGGGCTTTGGGTGATGTTCCGAAAAGACGTTCAACCATGCAGAGCAGCAGTACAACTGCGAGGATGGGCCAATACAGGAACCAGACGTGGCTGACCAGGCGATACATCCCGACATCTAGAGCGTGCAGCCAATCCATCATGAAACAAGTGAAAAACAGGCTAATCCAATCGGGATGGCACCATTTTCGATTGGCAAGGAGAAAGGTGACAACTTAGAACCTGATGCCGAGGTTGAATAGGATTTGATCGTTCTTGACCTGGCTGCGGCCCACCTCGGAAGAGACCTGCACGCCGCCATACAGCGCACCGCTGGAGCGGATATTGAAAGTTGCCAGCCATCGCGGTCGTTGGCGGCGTTCTGGCCGTCAACCGGCGCTTGATTGGGCCGCTGGATGTCGTTGACATAGGCGACCCCGAAAAACGGCACCAGATTGCCCATGTTATAGGCCGCCTGCCCGCCAAGTCGAGCCTGCGTGGTACGCGACGTCAGCCCCGGGACGAACGTATTGTTAGACAGGGTGAATGACGAAAACTTATCTTCCGAAGTCGACAGGCCGCCCTTCGCAGTGATAAGCCACTGCCCCATTACATGGTTGTAGGCCAGGCCAGCGCTGGCGAGCGTGCGCTTGTCCTTGTTGTTGCCGGTGATACCGCCGGCTACGCTGTTGTCGCTTGAACTCAAGCTGGCGCTGCCGAATCCGATCGTCGCGTCCATTAGCCAGTTGGGGGTAATGCGCCAGCCGAGGTAGGGGGCGACGGTGTTGCCGTTGGCGATGATTTTTCCGCCATTGAAATTGAGTTCGACCCAAGTGCGTTCGTCACTCACGGCGACCCCAACAGTCAAATTGTCGCCAACGGCGTAGTCAATGCCGCCCAGCGCGACGTTGACTTTGCCACCTGCAGCGGCTGGAAGGAATAACCAACCGCCACTTGGGTGAATGCACCCCAGACGTTCCATCGTGGGCGACCGGCCGCTGCAGCGGCCCCGGTTTCGCCAAACGATAGCGCTGTGCGGTTGATCCCGCGGGCAGTGCTCGAGGTCTGAGTGCCGCCCGCGCCGCCGCCAAATGCACCGCTTATCGCGCTACCAATCGTGTTATCCAAATCGACGACAGCGCCGCTCACCGTATTGTTGATCACACCCGGTTGTGTAACGGCAGGTTCGTCTTTTTTTACCGGGCAAGACGACTGCTGCATAACCATGCTGCCGTCAGAGCAGATAATAAATATAATTCCTGCGGTTGCCGTACCGTAGCCTGCAATCAGCGCGGCAACCAAAGCTGCGCGGAGGATATGCAATGACGCACGGAAAAGACTGGTTGGCATGGGCTCATCAATAAGTCGTAAGCCAAAATTATAGCAATCCCGCAGTCATTACGCACCACGTCAGTTCTATGTGTGGCTCTAAGTGCTAAGCCTCAGTATTTGTTCAACATTTTCCGCCAATCCAGCAAAGGCTCCACAAAGGCCGTGGCGTAGCTTTCTGTGGGTGGGTGATCGGTTAACCCTGTCTTGCCAAATTCTCCTTTGCGCGGAGCGGCATAGGTGCCGAACAATATGTCCCAAAGCGGGAGAACCGCCGCAAAATTCTTGTCGTGCAGGGCGCGCTCAGGCGCATGGTGAATCCGGTGCATCTGTGGTCCAACAATGATGGGCGGCAAGCTGCTCAGGTCAACGCGAATGTTGGAGTGATGAAACGCTGCAATCGCAACGATGGCCAACCCCGCATAAACCGGCCCCGGGTCGCCGCCCCACAGCCACGCCAACGGCAGCAGCAACAGCTGAGTGATGGGAAAGTTGAGCCAATGCTGACGCAGAGACGTGGCCGCGTTGAGGTGCGCTTCATCGTGATGAAACCGGTGCACGACCCAAAGCGCCGGGACGGCATGCATCAGCCGATGCACCCAATAAAGCAAAAAATCGCTCACTGCAATCAGAAACAGGATGCGCCCGACTTCCAGCATAAATGAGTCTGAGCGGGCGATGCAGACCAGCGGTGTGCCTGCATTGGCGGAAACCCAATGAATGAATTTGCCCCAGGCGGTCCACGACAGGACGACAAACATCGACAGGGCAAACACCTGCCAAACCAAATTGAACCGAACTGCGCGCCACGGCAGGTTGGGTTCGAGCGGGAACAGCCGTTCCAGGATTGTGAAGGCCGCCACAATCACGAATGTGGGCCAGTACATTGCCCAAACAGCAGCGATGAACTGGTACGCGCCAACATCCAGCGCGTGAACCCACTCAGCCATGGGAAAGAATGCTGCGCGATCGGTAGCGAATCATGCAGTTTGAGAATCGAATCGGTCTGGTTGCTTTTCCCATTGGGTAGGTAGGTTGTGGGATCTAATCAAGCTGCAGCTGAGGTGACCGATTTGCCAGGTTTTGATGCCCGCACAATCGCATTCCTCACCAGCTCGATATGCTCGCGCAAAAAGTAGACGTGGTTGGAGAACGCCAGCGGCAGGCGGATGCGGTTGACCTGATCTTCAATCCAGTCGAGGCGTTCCAGATAGCTGGGCAGCTTGGCTTCCGCCGGTTCCTCGCGCAATTGACCTTCAAGGTACTTCAGTTCGCCGTACCAGTGGTAGACCTTGGAGCGAATCCGCCAGGAATAAACCATCGGTGCAAATTTGGTCACCGGGATCAATATCGCGAGGATTGGCAGGAGAATGAAAAAGGTACGGTCAATCCACGTGGCGATCCAAAACGGCAAATACTTTTGCAGGAACGGCGGGCCGGACTTGTAAAAGCGGACGGCTTCCGGACTGAGCGGCAGATCGGTGTCGCTTGCAGCGGGGAACTCGCGCTCGTGTTGCAGCAAGCTGGCGTGTCCGTGCACTTCGGTCGCCGCCTTGAGCAGCAGCGTAATCAGCGCCGGATGCAGGTCAGCGCGCGCCGCCAGCTTGACCGTTGGGGCGAGCAGGGTGATGTCTTCGGCAGGAATGTTGCGCTCCAGGTCAAAACTGCCATGCGGCAGGGTGAGCTTGTGCAAAAACGGGAAATTGCGTGTCAGCGCATCCGCCTGATCCAGATTCATCAGTGCAATTCCGGGCGTGGCGAGCAGTTGCTGGATGTGTGGCGTGTCGAGCGTGGTGAGGAACATGGCTACATCAACAGTGCCTTCGAGTAGCGCATCGGCAGCGGCTCTGCCGGACAATGGCAGGAGCGTAGAGTTGGTTTCGCTGACGCCAGATGGCGTCAAGAGGCGCAGCGCCAGCGTGCGCGTGCCGCCGGCTGGCGCGCCGATGGCGAGGCGCAGCCCCTTCAGGTCACCCAGCCGGACTGCAGCCTTCAGGCTTTGCCCCGGCAACGACCGCGATGCGGTGTTAGCCGGGCCCGCTGGTGGCGCGGCGG
>JAYVUH010000218.1:0-4438 GCA_043788115.1 Burkholderiales bacterium | reverse complement strand
CGAGCAGAATTTTTTCGCCCACGCCGAGTTTTGCCACACGCGCGGAAAACTTACCACCGGGTAAGATCACTAGAAAGAACTCTAAAAACGGTTCGAGCGGTGCGGACACAATCGAGTACGCGCGCCAGGTCGTCTCTCCAGCATCATCATTAAGTCCGATGCGCGCAAACTGTCCGGGCACAAACGTATACGAAGCGTTGCGCGCAATGCGAATTGACAACAAATGGCTGTTCCATTCGTGCCGGTGGACGATCGGTGCTTCAACGACTTTCGGTGAATCGGTAACGGTATCGTCTGGCATGTTCAGCGCTCGGCGTGTCTTGCGGGGGTTGCGTCTAAGGTCGCGCGGCGTGCGCATGTCGTTGTGAATTTTAATGGGTTTAGGTTGCGCCGATTCGTGGCGCGGCCGTTTACCAAGAGAATCTTTGCAAAACCCTAGCATCGACGGGGGCTTTGAGGCATTTTTGCTCCGAAACGCCCGTCAATCGGCGAGTTTCAGGTTGCAAACTGGAGAGCGGCAAGCCGCGAATAAAGACCGTCTTGCTGCACAAGCTGTTCGTGGGTGCCGACGCTGACAATGCGTCCGTGATCCATCACGACGATGCGGTGCGCTGACTTCACGGTCGCGAGCCGATGGGCAATGATGAGCGTGGTGCGGCCCTGCATGAGTTTTTCCATCGCTAGCTGCACCATGCGTTCCGACTCAGCATCGAGTGCGGAGGTGGCTTCGTCGAGCAGCAACACGCGCCGGTTGGCAAGAAAAGCGCGGGCGATGGCGATACGTTGGCGCTGGCCGCCGGAAAGTTTGACGCCGCGCTCACCGAGGTTGGTGGCAAAGCCATTCGGCAGCTTATCGATAAACTCGGTGGCATAGGCCGCCTCGCACGCCGTGCGTACGTCAGCATCTGTTGCGTCAAGCTGACCATAGCGGACGTTGTCGGCAACGCTCGAGGCAAAGATGACCGGGTCCTGGCTCACCAACGCGATTTGACGTCGCACATCCTGCAAACCGGTGCGGCGGATATCCACCCCGTTGAGCTCGATACGTCCTGCCTGCGGATCGTAAAAGCGCAACAGCAATTGGAACACCGTGGTCTTGCCTGCGCCGCTTGGGCCAACCAACGCAACCACCTCGCCGGGCGATATCTCACAACTGAAGTCGGATAGTGCAGCCGCATCGGGCCGCGACGGGTAATGAAACATGACGCCCTGCAAACTAATCTTGCCAGGCGAGTCAGCGCCGCCGATGGGCAGCGGAGCGACCGGATCGCCGACATCGGGCACCGTATCGAGCAATTCACTCAGGCGCTCCGACGAGCCTGCCGCACGCATCAGCTCACCGTACATTTCCGAAACCGCGGCGCTGGCATTGGCGACGATGATGGCGTAGAACACAAACGCCGACAGCGCGCCTGGGGTGATCACGCCGGCGATGACATCGCGACCACCAAGCCAAAGAATCACGCCGATCGCGCCGAATGCCAACACGATCACGGCGGCGATCAACGCACCCTGAATACGCGCCTTGCTCTCGCCCACCTTGAAGATCGCCTCGGCGAATCGCCCAAACGTTTCGCGATCAACCGCCTCGTGTGCGTACGCTTGCACGGTCCGCACTTCATGCAACGTTTCGTCGACATAGGCGCTGGCGTCAGCCACTCTGTCCGTGGCGGCCCGCGACAGCTTGCGCACACGCCGACCGAGGATCACGATGGGTGCCATCGCCACCGGTATCACGCAGATG
The DNA here is from genome assembly GCA_043788115.1 of Burkholderiales bacterium. Taxonomy (GTDB): domain Bacteria; phylum Pseudomonadota; class Gammaproteobacteria; order Burkholderiales; family Usitatibacteraceae; genus UKL13-2. The sequence continues at coordinate 2,694 of JAYVUH010000218.1, read as the reverse complement.
ACGAGCAATGACAGTTTCACACTGGTGACAAACATCATCACTAGGCCACCGATCAAGAGCACCAGATTGCGCAGCGCAAACGAGAAAACGCCGCCGACCACGTTTTCCACCGCAGCGGTGTCATTGGTCAGGCGCGAAATCACTTCGCCAGTGCGCGTGCGCTCATAAAAACTCGGCGACAGACTCAGGATGTGGCCGAACACCGCGCGGCGGATGTCGGCAACAAAGCGCTGCCCGAGCCATGTCATTAGGTAGTAGCGGACGTAGGTTGAGGTGCCGAGAATCAGCAACATCCCCAACAGGGCGAACAAAGTGGAATCGAGCGTCGCAGCATTCTGCGCCGAGAAGCCCTGATCGATGACGTGCTTGAGTCCCTGACCGATGACCAGCACGGTCGATGCCGCGACACCGAGCGCCACCATGGCCACGATAAATCGCCACTTGTATGGGACCATAAAGCGCAGCAGACGTAGCAGTTTGCGTAGATCCGCACGACGGGTGGCGGCGGTATCTTTCGGCTCAGCGCCGACGTCGACTTCGGCTTGAGTTTTTGGGCGAGCGGCAGGAGTCGCGCTCGTATCGGGCGGCAGGGATGATGGAGAAATATTCACCCGAGTATTGTATGGGCGAAACGCCTAATTCCAACCCTCGGGTTGCGCTGCGTCAGCCGCCGCGCTTGAGCACCGGTCTGGCGACGGTACCGGTCACCGTGAAGACGGCACGATCCTGCGCAACCTTGGATCGAATTTCGGAGGTCACCGCGCCGCTGAGTGCACCTTTGCCATAGACGACGTTCAGGTTGCCGCCGGCAAACAACACACCACCGGCCATCTTAAGTGACTCGAAGCGAATGACGCCGTCGCTGATTCGCAGCTTGCCATCCAACTCTGCGTACTTGGTCTGTCCGCCGACGTTGCCGGGATTTCGCATCGCTTGCACCAAGTCCACATTGGACATGGTGCCCTCGCGCACTTGAAAGTTGCCAACCATGGTCGGTGCCTCGAGCAACGCACCGATCGTGGTCGCAGATGCCGTGGTCACAAAATTGCCTTCTAGACGGCCTGACAGGGCAATGTCACGTGTGAAGTTGCTCATCAGTTCGTCAACCTTTATGCGCGCGACCGAAAACTCAGACTGCGCGGAAATCGCGGCATTCGGATTGACACCGCCGGGGAAGGATATCTTCAGGTTGCCCTTGACAGACCCTTCCAACAGCTTGGCTTCAAACTCTGGAAACAGGATCTGCTCCTCGGTCCATGACCCTTTCCCCGAGAACACCGCAATGGGAATGCCGACGCCGATCGGTGGCGTCCAGTTACGGGCCGCCACCTCGACCGTCCACGGTCTCGCCGTCCCTTCGGGCACTTCAATTACCTTGTCAATGAAGGTATCGAGTGACCACTTGCCGTCGCGCGTGCGTGCTGCGCCACGAACCAGCGCACCTTTGCGATCAAAATTGAGTTCGGCGTCAAATGGCTCAAGCGGTACACCTTTGATATCCAATTTGACGCCTGTCAACACCACGCGATCGATTTCGACCTGCGTGCCGCGATTCTCGCCGCTCGCCCACTTCAACGCGCGCGGCAGCGCCTCGGCCGACACCGAAATATCTTCTAACTCCATGGTTTCGATGACAAACTTGTCACCAAAAATGGAGCCGACATCCATGTACAACCTGCCCTTCACCGCCTTGGCATCAAGCAACTTGCCCAGCGACACCTGATCGAGCTTGACGTGCGGCTTGGGGAATAACGAGATGCGCAAGTTTGTCGATCGCACATCATCATGCGCCCACGTCGAGAGCGCCTTCTCCAACTTAGCGTTGACGGCACCCAGTGGCACCACCTGAATGCCCACCACCGCCAGCACCAGCAGCGCCACCACACCAAAGGCGATGAGCCGACCGACCGGAATTTCCTTTCTGACTTTTGTGCGCGTGCGCTTGCCTGCCACCGTTTCAACTGGTTCACTCGCCGTCCGTTCGGCTTGCTCGGCCAGTTCTTTCAGTCGCGCGATCTGCCCCTGCCGTTGCGCTTCTTCAGCACGCTCATCAGCGTAGGCTTTTGCTTCGGCGCGCTCGCGACCTTCTCTCTCTTCCGCAATTCGACGCTCGGCGGTTTCCGCCAGCTTTTCTTTCTCTGCAACCTGTTGCGCAACGGCTTTAGACGCGATCTCGAGGGCTCTGCTCTCCCGCGCTGCACGCTGTTCGGCTTCCGCGCGCGCGCGCTGCGCTGACTCGATCTCGACGACAGATTCGCGTGCGGCCTTCTCGCGCATATCTGCTTCGATGAGTGCTTTCGCCTGTGCCTCGATACGCGCCTGTTTTTCCGACGCGAGCTTGGCCTGCATTTCTGCATCGGCTTTCTCTCGCAGATCCGCTTCCTCACGCTCGCGCTCCGCCAATCTGGCGTTGCGCAACTCGTCGTCTTTACGCCGCTGTTCGGCGTCGGCTTCCACCCTCGCCCTCGCGTCGGTCTCAGCTTGTAGACGTTCCGCCATCGCGGTAGCAGCAGCGGATGCGGCCTTTGCCTCTGCTGTGGCTTTGGCACGCGCCACGGCTTCTTCGCGCGCCTGTACTTCCAGTCGTTGCCGTTCGAGTTCGTCGCGCTGACGCCTTGCATCAGCTTCCTTCTCTGCGACCCTGCGCGCGTCCTCCTCGGCCTTCAGTCGCGCAGCGAATTCTGTTGCCGCTGC
>JAYVUH010000217.1:0-2097 GCA_043788115.1 Burkholderiales bacterium | reverse complement strand
GATCGTGTAGCGCGGCACTGGTCCGGTTGATTGATTCATATCCCAGAGCAATCGATGCCAGTCATCGCGCGTGGCGCAATCAACCAGAGATATCTTAGGTACCGGCTCGGCAAACATATCCTCGGCACGCGTCGAAGTGCGTGATAGGGAGAATGACAGCGCCAGCGCCTTGCCGCGATTTTTCGCGAAGAAACTCATGTGGTCGCGGCCATCGCCGTAGCGCGCCATCAACTTGGTGAGCGAAATCGGTCGCTGCTCCCCCTCGTCACCGTTTCGCTCAAAGGTCATGATGTTTTCGACACGGATTGGCGCGCCCGCGTCTAGTCGATCGAGCATGCGATACATCATCCCAGTGACAAAGACGAATTCCCCCGGCACTTTAGTCCCCGCGAATTGGGAGAACGGTGCGCGTGAACCAAGCGTCGCATCGCGCTCTATCACGCGATTGGCGATATCGCGATAGGTGAGGAACCGGCGATTGAAGCGGATGTAGGAGCTGTCCATCAGGTCTTCAGCGCGGATTCGATATTGCTCCTTGAAAACGACCGTTTCGCGCGTATCGAAGCGCGGGTCATCACGCGGCGATTGCGCCTTGGTTTCACGAACGTTTTCAGTCACCACCGATGGCGTCAGCACAATGATCACTTCGCGCTTGCGGTCCTGCGAATTCTCGTGGCCGAACAGCTTGCTTAGGAACGGGATTTCGCCCACCAGAGGCACTTTGTCCGCACCGGAAATCTGATCCCGACTCACCAGCCCGCCGATGATCAGCGGCATGTTGTCGCGGATGCGTGCATAGGTCTGGACGCGGCGTGTGGAAATGGTCGGCGCGGAGGCAAGGGTGACGCGAGTGGCCGGATCGAGCACCTTCAAATCCTGATTGGGGACGGTCGCTGACACGGTCGCGTCGATCAACATGCTGATCTCGTTGCCATCTTCCGAAATGCGTGGGCGAATGTTCATCAAAATGCCGGTCGGCAAGTACTGAAACGAGAACGCGACACGACTGGAGCCGCTACCGGCTGCTGAGGCGTCCTTGCTGGTGGCAACCGGGATGTCGGTACCGACGCGAATGGTCGCTTGGCGATTGTCGAGCGTCAGCACCGACGGTCGTGACAGCACCTCGGCTTTGTTGGTTTGCACCAGTGCGTTAATGCGCGCCATGATTTGCTGTGGCGTGATATTCACGGCGCTATCGCGCAGAAATGACAATGCGGTATCGCCTGGCCCTGGTGTGGTCAGCGTACCCAACGCAATCGACTGGCTACCTTTTTTCTGACTCCAATTGACGCCCAGATCACGCAACGCTTCGGTGGAGATCTCCAGCACCAGCCCTTCGACGAACACCTGCCGCGCCGGCCGGTCAATGGTCTCTTGCACCACCTTCTTCAGCTTCTGAAATTGCTCCGGATAATTCGGATGAAACATCACCATCAACTGTGCGGTGCCGCCGGTAACAGTTTCAGTCAAGCTCGCGGCCGCTTGCGGAACCACCCTAAGGCCGAGTTGATCGCGGCCCGGACCCGCTGGTACACCGCTATCGCTGCCAACCAAGCCCATATTGCGCGCATCGGTTGCGGGCAGTCGCACGACCAACGGTAAGCGATCAAAGTTGACCGAGGTCGGCAAATTTTTGATCGCCGGGAACTTTGGCAGGTAGCGTTTCACCTCCTCTGGCGGCAGCCCTTGGATACCGGCATTCGGCGCACCGGCGACGACAGCAGGCGCTGCTGGCTCGGGTGTCACGCTGCCAGCAAAGGTCTCCGCGCCTTTGTAGGAATCGTCACCGGCAAGCGTCTCGCTGTCGGTGATGGCACCGTAGCCCATCGCACGCAATGCGAAAAGCGCGGCGTCGGCATCGACATAGCTCAGGTTCAGAACCCGTGACTCCAAATCGTTCAACGACAATTTGGAGAGCACGCGGCTGCGTTCGGCGAGCAAGCCCTGGACCACCTTGCCGAATTCGCCCTGCGCTGCCATTGCCAGCGGTGGCCACGGCGACCGCGCCGCCAACTCGCCTTTCCACGCGGCCACCCACAATTGCGGCAGGCGTCGCGCCGGCGTCGCGTACCCCATCACAACCGTTTCGTGGTCTGC
>JAYVUH010000216.1:0-10100 GCA_043788115.1 Burkholderiales bacterium | reverse complement strand
GGTGACCACGGCATGAGGTGAGCCGCATTGCGCATGTGAAAGTCCCATGCGGCGGCGGCAAGTTCCGCTTCCGGCAACCCGAGCAGTAGCCGCTCGGATTCGACCCTTAACCCCATTTTTTCCCATCGCGGTAGAAGCGGACATGACCAATCTTGTCGCCGCGCAGCTTGTAGACGGCGACGGCGTGTCGTATCTCGCCGGGTGGTGTGCCGAGCCGGCCGGTGATGTGTTCTTCGTCCATCACATAGTTGCCAATGCGCGTCCGATTGACGATGGTGCAGTGTAGGGCGGGGGAGCCGCCAAACAATGCACGGTAGCGATCGCGCATTTGGTCCACGCCTGCCATCAATTTGTGTCCATCGCCATCCTCGACGACGCAATCGTCGGTGAAGCAGGACAGGAAGGCATCGAGCTCACGCGCGTTGTACGCGGCAAGTTGCTTTTCAACTGGATCAGTCAACTGACAAAACTCCTTGATTGGCGGGCGTTTCCACACGTTTATTGCCGAAAAGCCCCGTCCCTGCTCGACTTTATCCGGCGAAAACCACCCATTGCGCCGCCCACATCTCGGTTGGCGCACGCTTGAAGCCTGACTTGGCAAATTGATGCCAACGCCCAACCACAAATGCCATCACGGCATTGGCGTAGGCATTCGGGTCGAGCGACGCATGCAGCTGGCCGTTGGTCGCCGCGAGGCGCGCGCTTTGGCGCAGCGATGCTTCGAGCCGGTCGTGCAATTGATTCATCCGTACGTGCAGGCGCTCGTCTTCATTGACTAATGCATCACCTATCAGCACGCGGGTCATGCCGATATTCTTCTGCGCGAAGTTAAGCAACATGGACACGGTCGCTTCGACCTGTTTGAGCCCGTCGGTTTCTTCGCTCTGAATTTTGTTGACCAGCGAGAAAACCGTCTCCTCGATGAATTCGATCAACCCTTCAAACATTTGCGCCTTAGACGCAAAGTGCCGGTAAAGCGCCGCTTCAGATACGTCGAGTTTCTTGGCTAACAAGGCGGTCGTGATCTTCTCGCCTTTGGGTTGTTCGAGCATTTCTGCCAGTGACTGCAAAATTGCGCGGCGGCGTTCACCTGGTTCCGGTTTTGGCATTACGTTCTCCCGTTGGGACAAATTGCTGATCCAGCGTGTTGTTTACGTTACACGACCTTCGCTACCGCCGACCGCCGAGGATCGACCCCAGTACACCGCGAATGATTCGCCGTCCGGCTTCAGAAGCCATGGCGCGCGCCGCTGACTTCACGGCCGCCTCGACGACACCTTCGCGGCCCGACCTGCTACCACTGCCACCACCTCCGCCACTCATGCCTGGCAAGCCGATCTTCGAGAAAATGCCGCCTAGCCCGCCGCCGTCGCCAGCGGAAGCCGAATTCGCGTCGCCTTGACGACCGCGCAGTTTCTCGAATGCTGACTCGCGATCAACCACCTTTTCATAGGTGCCTGCCACCAACGACGTTTGCAAAAGCGTTGCGCGTTGTTCCGGCGTAATTGGCCCGATCTGCGATTGTGGCGGGCAGACATAGGCGCGCTCAACAATCGTCGGGCGGCCCTTTTCATCGAGAAATGATATTAAGGCTTCACCGACCCCAAGTTCGGTGATGACGGTTTCGACGCTGATCGCGGGGTTTTCCCGGAACGTCTGCGCCGCCGCCTTGACTGCTTTTTGGTCGCGCGGTGTATAGGCGCGCAGGGCGTGTTGCACGCGGTTGCCGAGCTGCCCCAGCACGGTGTCCGGAATATCGAGCGGATTCTGTGTCACAAAATAAACGCCGATCCCCTTGGAGCGCACTAGGCGGACAACCTGTTCGATTTTTTCGAGCAATTCTTTTGGGGATTCGTTGAATAGCAGATGGGCTTCATCGAAGAAGAACACCAGCTTTGGCTTCTCGCGGTCACCAACTTCGGGTAGGTTCTCAAACAACTCCGACAACATCCACAGCAAAAAGGTTGAGTACAGCCTGGGGCTCGACAGCAACTTGTCCGCCGCCAGGATATTGATGACACCTTTGCCGTTGTCCGTCTGCATCAGGTCGTCGAGCGCGAGCGCAGGCTCACCGAAAAATTTGTCGCCGCCTTGCTGCTCCAACGCGAGCAGTCCGCGTTGGATCGCGCCGACGGAGGCGGGTGAGACATTGCCGTAGTCGGTAGTGAACTGGCTCGCGTTCTCGCCAACATACGACAGTGCTGCGCGCAGGTCTTTCAAGTCCAATAGCAATAGGCCGTTGTCGTCGGCGATCTTGAACACCAGCGACAGCACGCCCTCTTGCGTATCGTTGAGGTTGAAAATGCGCGATAGCAACAACGGTCCCATTTCGGACACGGTGGCCCGTACCGGGTGGCCCTGCTCACCGAATACATCCCAGATTGTCGTCGGGCATCCGGCTGGCGCGAACTCGAGGCCAAGCAGTTGGCGGCGCTCGTCGATTTTTGGGTGGGGCTTGCCCGGCTGCGAAATTCCGGTCAGGTCACCTTTGACGTCGGCCATAAAAACCGGCACGCCAATGGCGGAAAACTGCTCAGCCAGCACCTGCAGCGTGACCGTCTTGCCGGTACCGGTCGCGCCTGCAATTAGGCCGTGGCGGTTCGCCATGTTGGGCAACAGGACCAGCGGCGTCTGGGATTTATCGCTCGACTTGGCGATCAACATCGGTTCAGGCATGGCGCGCTTTCTGTTGCTCTGGCGGGGGCTGCGGTGTGAGTGAATGTTAACATTGCATCTTCGAATTTGCTTGTCGTGGAATCGAGATTGAGAATGATCGAACGGCGCGAAGGCCACCAGGCCGCCGCAATTGTCGGCCGCGGTAACTGACGGCGGGGCGTTACCCGATTTTTGCCGTGACAGGCCCGCCGAAACCACGCGGTTGCGTGCGGTCCGTCGGACGGGTAGAGGGGGAAAGGAAAACATGGCAGGTCATAGCAAATGGGCAAACATCCAGCACCGCAAAGGTCGTCAGGACGCCAAGCGCGGCAAGATTTTTACGCGGCTGATCAAGGAAATTACCGTCGCCTCCCGGCTGGGTGGCGGCGATGTGGCGATTAACCCGCGACTGCGTCTCGCGACGGACAAAGCCTACGAAAACAACATGCCCAAGGACACCGTCGAGCGCGCCATCAAGCGTGGTTCGGGTGATTTGGAAGGCGTCAACTACGAAGAGATTCGCTACGAAGGTTATGGCATCGGCGGCGCGGCCATTATTGTTGACTGCATGACGGACAATCGCGTTCGGACGGTTGCGGAAGTGCGGCACGCCTTTGCCAAGCACGGCGGCAACTTTGGTGCGGAGGGCTCTGTCGCATTCCTGTTCAAACATTGCGGCACGATGCTATTTGCGCCGGGGACGAATGAGGAAAAACTGATGGAAGCCGCGCTGGAAGCGGGCGCCGAAGACGTCGTGACCAACAGCGACGGCTCGTTTGAAGTTGTCACTGCCCCGTACGAGTTTTCCAACGTCAAATCCGCGCTTGAGAAGGCGGGTTTCAAGCCCGAATTTGGCGAGGTAACCATGAAGGCGCAGAACGAAGCGGAATTGAGTGGCGACGATGCGCTGAAGATGCAAAAACTTATTGACGCCATTGAGGCCCTCGACGACGTGCAGGAGATCTACACGTCCGCCGTCCTTGATGTGCCGGAATAACTCGGTTACCGAACGTGTCCGTCCTCATCACGACCACTTCAAATATTGAAGGCAAGCGTATCACCCAGTACTTGGGCATCGTCACGGGCGAGGCAAGTTCCGAGGTGGCGCTATTGTCAGCGGCGACATCGGACAAACCCGCCCCCGGCTTTGCGGACGCCTACCATCAGGCGATTCCGAATGTGCGCGATAACGCCATCCGTGGCGCCATCAAGGGGGCCGAGCACGTCGGCGCCAATGCGATCATCGGCACCAGCGTTAATTACATCATCCATGGTTCCGGCAAGGGGATGGTCATGGTGACGGTGACAGGCACCGCTGTTGTTTGCGAGGATGCTTAGCTAGTATGCGCATCCTCGGCATCGACCCCGGCCTGCGGATCACCGGCTACGGTGTCATCGACAAAGGCAGCAAGGGACTGGTGTACGTGGCGAGTGGTTGCATCAAATCGCCGGACGGTGAATTGCCTGACCGTTTGAAGAATATTCTCGATTCGGTGCAGGAGGTAATTTGCCTATACGCGCCGATTGAGGTTGCGGTGGAAAAAGTGTTTGTGAATGTGAACCCGCAATCGACATTACTACTTGGCCAGGCGCGCGGCGCGGCCATTTGCGCTGCGGTCCTGCACGCGTTGCCGGTTTCGGAGTACACCGCGCTACAGGTCAAACAGGCTGTCGTCGGTAATGGCCACGCGAAGAAGGAACAGGTACAGGAAATGGTCAAGCGCTTGCTTAAATTGCCCGGCAATCCAAGCGCCGATGCGGCCGATGCGCTAGCCTGCGCGATCTGTCATGCGCACGGCGGCATGGTGGGTGCCATGAGTACGCGTGGCTATCGCGTCAAAGGTGGGAGACTGGTGAAATGATCCCTTGGCGAAATTGGCTGGTAGGAATCCAGACGAGACCAATTCTGTGGGGCGTTACAGGGTATCTGGCCGCCTACTCAATCCTTGTCGGAATCGCAAACCTTGGATTTGCTGAATTGTTTAGTAAGTCTACGTCGTACATATGGTTCAGCTTCTGCGTGCCGCCCATGGTGGCTGGCTTGCTAACGGGTGTTGCAGCAAACGCCAGCAGGCTCGTTGACCATGTCGCGCTGGTCTTGGGCGCTTTGACCGTGATAAGTGCGGTTGTGTGGTCGGGCGGCTCGCTTGCAGGGCATTCCGTTGGATTTGTGGCTTTGGCGCTGCCCGGCATGATCGTTGGTGCTTTCTTGGGCAAACGGTTGCGTGCAACGCTTGATAAGAGAGTTGGCTTTATCATCGCCAGCGTAACCAAGCGCGATTGGGCACTCCTTGTAGCGGCGGCAGCGCTTCCAGTTTATTTCTGGTCTATGTCGATGATGGATCAAAAAAGTGAGCAGGCTGCTCTCTGTGATGGCAGCGGAAAGGTCGATGAGGCATGTGCTCGAAGCAAGTGCACTGATGAAATTCGACATCGCTTGCTCAATAAAGTGGGTGATCATCGTGCATATAGTCCTAGCGAGCACGAACTTGTTCGGGAACGAATCCCGGGATACGCGGCGGATCAAGATGTATGGGTGATGCGCGGTAGCGTTTCGAGATTTGCAAGAGTCTCTTCGCAGGGCGATTTGCATCAGATCTATTTCTGTGTCGTCAGAGATGATGGTGTGGCATGGATCAAGGCTAGCAACGCCGATGCAGATCGATACCCGCCAAAAGGTTCTACTTTGCGCGAAGCATTTGAAAGCGAATGGAAGCGATGAAATGATCGGACGCATCTCAGGAACATTGCTCGAAAAAAATCCCCCGCAAGTGCTGGTGGACGCCAACGGCGTCGGCTACGAACTCGACGTGCCGATGTCGACCTTTTACAACTTGCCGCGCATTGGCGACAAGGTAGCGTTGTTCACGCATCTGGTGGTGCGGGAAGACGCGCAGTTGTTGTACGGCTTCGGCACTGAGCCCGAACGCGCGGCGTTTCGCACCTTGTTGAAAGTGAGCGGCGTCGGGCCGAAGGTCGCGCTCGCACTGCTGTCGGGCCTCAGCGTGAACGAGTTGGCGTTGGCGGTGGCGATGCAAGAAACCGGCAGGCTGACCAACGTGCCGGGCATCGGCAAGAAAACGGCCGAGCGCCTGTTGCTTGAGCTTAAAGACAAATTCAAAGTCGATGCGCGATTGGCGGCCGGTGGGAACGCGGGCGCGGCGGAAAAACCGTCGACCAACGCGGATGTGCTCAACGCGCTGATCGGCCTTGGGTACAGCGAGAAGGAAGCCATCATTGCGGTGAAACTGCTGCCGTCAGAGGTGAGTGTGTCAGACGGTATTCGCGCGGCGCTGAAATCGCTGTCGAAGGGATGAAGTTTAAAAGTCCAGCGTTGACGGGCGCTTTCAGATGCTTTCGCTTGGAAACGCCCGCCAATAGTCGAGTTTCATTTTTCGAAATTCCCACATGAGTTCCTCTAAACAGGGCTTCTACTCAAAGATCAAACTCTCCCCTCGGGTGTTCCGCTACGTGATGAATTGCTGGCCGCCGTTCTGGGGGACGCGGGTGCATATCGAATCGATCTCGCCCAACTGGCGCCAGCTGCGCGTGCGCATGAAGTTGTCGATGCGCAACAAGAACTATGTGGGCACGCATTTTGGTGGGGGCTTGTTCGTCATGACCGATTCGTTTTACATGGTCATGCTGTCCAACATCCTCGGGTCGGACTACCTGGTGTGGGATAAGGCGGCGCGTATCGAGTTTCTCGCCCCCGGCCGCACCACTGTGTACGCCAATTTCGACGTGACCGACGCGATGCTAGGCGAAATTGTCGCAAAAACCGCTGCGGGGGAGAAGTTCGAGCCGACCTATCCGGTGGACATTTTGGATAGCGCGCAGCAGCTGATCGCCAGAGTCGAGAAGACCATGTATTTCCGGAAAAAGCCGCCGCGCACAGGCGCGATTGCGGCAGCAACTACCGGCCTCGGCTAAAATCTTGCCATGTTAGAACCCGACCGCCTCATCTCCGCTGACAAAGTCTCGAATGTAGAAGAGGTGCAGGAGCGGGCGCTACGGCCGAAGTTGCTCGAAGAATATGTCGGTCAGGAAAAGATTCGCGAACAGCTGTCGATTTTCATCGACGCCGCGCGCGCACGGAAAGAGCCGCTCGACCATACGTTGTTGTTTGGTCCGCCGGGATTGGGCAAGACAACGCTGGCGCATATCATTGCGCGCGAAATGGGCGTGAACCTGAAGCAGACGTCTGGCCCGGTGCTCGAACGCGCTGGCGACCTTGCGGCCATGCTGACCAATCTCGAGCCCAATGATGTGCTGTTCATCGACGAGATTCACCGGCTCAATCCTGTCGTCGAAGAGATTCTCTACCCCGCGCTGGAGGATTATCAGATCGACATCATGATCGGTGAGGGACCTTCGGCGCGCTCGGTGAAGCTGGATTTGCCGCCGTTCACGTTGGTGGGTGCCACCACGCGCGCCGGTATGTTGACCAATCCACTGCGCGATCGATTTGGCATTGTGTCGCGGCTGGAATTCTATTCGCCGGAAGAGTTGAAGTTAATCGTGACACGCTCGGCGAAATTACTCGAGGTGGTGATAGAGGAGCACGGCGCGATGGAAATCGCCATGCGTTCGCGCGGCACGCCGCGTATTTCAAACCGGCTGTTGCGGCGCGTGCGCGATTACGCCGAAGTGAAATTCGACGGCAAGGTGAGCAAGGACATTGCCGACCTCGCGTTGAAGATGCTCGACGTCGACAAGGTTGGTCTCGACATGATGGATCGCAAACTGCTGCTATCGATTATCGAGAAATTCGCCGGCGGCCCGGTGGGTGTAGAAAACCTAGCCGCCGCCATCGGCGAAGAGCGCGATACCATCGAGGACGTGCTCGAACCTTACCTCATCCAGCAAGGCTATTTGCAACGCACGCCGCGCGGCCGTATGGCCACCGCGCTGACCTACCAGCACTTCGGCTTGGCCGCGCCCGCGCAAGCTGGCAATCCGGGACTGTTCTGATGGCAAAGCTTTCCCTGCGCGACGCGCAGCAGACGCAACTGTTCACGTTCTCGTTTCCGTTGCGTATCTATTACGAAGATACTGATTCCGGTGGCGTGGTCTATCACGGCCAGTACGTGCGCTTTCTGGAGCGCGCCCGCACCGAGTGGTTGCGCTATCTCGGGTTCAACAATACCGAACTCGAAAAAAAGTACAAGATGCTGTGGGTGGTCACGGAGATGACGATGAATTTCTTGAAGCCAGCACGATTGGATGACAACTTGGAAGTCACCGTTGCCGTTGAAACGATGGGACGCGTGCGCTGCACTTTTCATCAGGAGGTCAAGCGCGGTGATGAAACGATCCTGAAAGCGCGTGTCACCGTGGCATCGGTGTCAGCGGACGGCTTGAAGCCGATCGAGTTTCCGGCGGATGTCAAACGCAAGATGGAAGCCACACTTAATTAGTTACCCGAAAGCGCAATGCAAATTCATCCTGATATGGCCATATGGTCGCTGATTGTCCAGGCCTCGATCGTGGTCAAGCTGGTATTGGCGCTGCTGGTGTTGGCGTCGTTCTTCTCTTGGTGGTACATCTTCGTCAAGTTGTTTACGCTAGGCAAAGCCAAGCGTCAGGCCGAAGCGTTTGAGAAGGAGTTCTGGGGTGGCACTGATATTGTCGGGCTGTATCAGCGGTCGGCGTCGGGACGCTATGAAACGCAGGGCATGGAGCGCATCTTCGAGGCCGGGTTCAAGGAATTCCTGAAATTGAAAACGCGCTCGGGTTCGGACGTCGGCGCGCTGATGGACGGTACGCGGCGCGCGATGAAGGCCGCCTTCCAGCGCGAGCTCGATTATCTTGAGAGTCACCTGTCATTTTTAGCCACGGTCGGTTCTGTCAGTCCCTACATCGGCCTGTTCGGCACGGTGTGGGGCATCATGAATGCCTTCCGCGGGCTGTCGAATGTGGCGCAGGCCACGCTTGTGCAAGTCGCGCCGGGCATTGCCGAAGCGCTGATCGCCACCGCCATTGGTCTGTTCGCCGCGATACCGGCGGTGATCGCCTATAACCGCTACACCGCCGACATCGACCGGCTCGCAAATCGCTACGAGAGCTTTATCGAAGAGTTCTCCAACATCCTGCAACGGCAGGCGGTCAGCTGATGCGCCGTCGCCGCCGCGCCATGAGTGAGATCAACGTCGTGCCCTACATCGACGTGATGTTGGTGTTGCTGATTATTTTCATGGTGTCCACGCCGCTGATCACACCGGGCCAGATCGATTTGCCGAGTGTCGGGCAAGCCTTGAACCCAACCGTGGCACCGCTGGAGGTGCAGTTGGCCAAGGACGGCACGATCAAACTAGTTGATCGCCAGCAAGGTGGGCGCGAGCAGACTGTGTCGCGACAAGAGTTGCTTGCCGCAGTCAAAGCGATCCAATCGCGGCATGCCGATCAAGCGGTTGTGATTTCCGGCGACAAAGATTTGCGCTACGAAGTGGTGATCGGTGTGCTCGACACCTTGCAAAAAGGTCAGATCAAGCGCGTCGGCCTGCTGGCCAAGCCGGCAAGCTGACGGTGACCCTCAGTTACCAGAACCATTAAGCAGAACATCACGCATGGCTGCGGCTCTCCCTCCGAATGGACCAAACACCAATGGTCTCCCGCCAAATCTTTCGGCCACGGGACGATCGGTGCTTTCGCAGCGTCGCGAGCCCGGACAGGCGGTCGCAGCGACTTTTGCTGTCGCAGTGCATATCGGTTTTTTTTCGTTGATCGTATTTGGCGTGTCGTGGCAGGTCAAGGCACCGGCTCCGCTGTCTGCCGAGTTGTGGAGTTCATTGCCCGCACTGCCGGTGATCGCGAAAGCTGTCGAACCAACACCAGCGGAACCTCCGCTACCCGAGCCGGTGGCTAGGCCGTTGCCACCGCCGAAAGTGGTAGAGCCACCGAAAGTGGACATCGCGCTTAAGGCCAAGAAAGAGCGCGAGGAGAAGTTGAAGCGTGAGAAAGATGAGAAGGTTGCCGCTGAACTGAAAAAGCGCGAGGATCAAAAACGCGCTGACGATAAGCGCCGCAGTGACGAAGAGAAGTTGCGCAAGGCCGACGAGGCCAAGCGAAAGGCGATTGATGACAAGGCGAAGGCGGAAGCCGAGGCCCGCGCCGCCGCTGTGCAGAGCGCCCGCGACGCAGCTTTGCGCGACTACACCGGCAAAATTGCCGCATTGATTCGAAACCGCGCAAATATCCCCGACTCGGTGACTGGGCAACCGGAAATCCAGGTGCGCGTGAGACTATTGACTACAGGTGCTGTCTTTGAGGCGCAGATCGCCAGACCGTCTGGCAACCGCGCGTACGATGACGCGGTCGAGCGCGCAATTAACGGCATCCGCCAATGGCCGGTGCCGGACAATCCTGAAATACTCGGCCGACAACGTGAACTTTTACTGAATATCAAACACGAACGATAGCGATGAAAAAAACGTTCCTCCTTA
>JAYVUH010000215.1:0-5995 GCA_043788115.1 Burkholderiales bacterium | reverse complement strand
AGCGCAGCGTATTGCAGGGCGGTCACCACACAAGCACCGTCCCGCATTGCGCTACGCTCCATGGCGGGCTACTCCGTTAATAAATGATTAATGGTTTGGAAGTGGAATCAGATCTTCCGTGATCAGCAACTACGCCTGCGGGTGAGATAATGGAGTGGCGCGATCGATTGATTGCGCCACTTTATTTTCCGGCCATGTCCTCACTCAAAAACGACGTCTTCCTGCGCGCTCTGATGCGCGAGCCCACTCCGTACACACCGATCTGGATCATGCGGCAGGCCGGCCGTTATCTTCCTGAGTACAACGCGACGCGCAAGAAGGCCGGTAGTTTTTTGGCGCTAGCAAAAAATCCCGACTACTGCACCGAAGTCACGATGCAGCCACTCGACCGATTCCCGCTCGATGCGGCAATATTGTTTTCAGACATTCTGACCATTCCGGACGCGATGGGCCTGGGGCTTTACTTCGCCGACGGCGAAGGCCCCAAGTTTGAACGCCCAATCCGCCATGAAGACGACGTCACCCGCCTACAGAACGCGGACATGTTGTCTCTGCAATATGTATTTGATGCGGTATCGCAAATTCGCAAAACACTCGATGGTCGCGTGCCGTTGATTGGCTTCTCCGGTAGTCCGTTCACGCTTGCGTGTTACATGATTGAGGGCGGCGGATCCGATGATTTCCGGATGACCAAGACGATGATGTTCCAACGACCGGATTTGTTGCACAACATCCTCAAGAAGAACACACAGAGTGTCATTGCCTACCTGAATGCGCAGATCGACGCAGGTGCGCAGGCGGTAATGCTGTTCGATACTTGGGGTGGCATGCTTTCCCATTCGGCGTATCAGGCGTTCTCGCTCAAGTACGTGCGCGAAATCATGGCCGGACTAAAGCGAACGGCAAACGGCAGGACCGTGCCGCGGATTTTCTTCACCAAAGGCGGCGGGCTGTGGCTCGAGTCTATGGTCGATTGCGGCGCCGACGCCCTCGCCGTTGACTGGACCATCAACTTGGCAGATGCCAAACGCCGGGTTGCCGGTAAAGTCGCGTTGCAAGGCAATCTCGATCCGTCAACACTGTTTGGCCCTATCCCGATGATTGAGCAAGAGGCTGGCCGCGTTTTACGGGAATTTGCCTCTGACGGCGACGCCAACGGCCACGTTTTCAACCTAGGGCACGGAATTTCCCAATTCACCGACCCGGCACATGTGGAAGCGCTCGTTCACGCGGTACACCGCGCCAGTGCTAGAGGTGGCTGAAATGCCCAAGTCAAGCAATTTATTTTTGCAAATTTGTGCTGTCTCCTCTTGCTTATGCACAGAGACCTCGTTCCACGCACTTCCAGCACTTTTTTCCAGCAGTTAATGAGAAAAGCCATACAACAAATTGATTTAACTAGACTATTTCTATTTTTTCGACGCTTTTATCCCGCGCAATTTTCATTGGTGTCGCCTTAGAACGTCGTCGCGGGTGGAGTATGCACAAAGTTATCCACAGGCGTAGATACGAACTAACAAGGCCTTCCCTGACAGCTTATTGCGGCATGCACTAAGGTACCCAACATGCCGTCGCCCCCGCGTTCTGATAATCCGCCCGATCGATATCCCCTTCCAGTTGGTTGCCGTATCGCCTTGGTAGGCTTGGATGTTCCGCTGGCAAATACCTTTGACTTCCTGCTCCCCGCAGCGATCGACGCGGGCATCGGTAGCGTGGTGATCGTTCCATTTGGCCGCCAGCGGATGGTCGGTGTCGTGGTCGGTCTGCGTGACTACTCGGATGTTTCCCCTGAAAAGTTGCGTCCGATCGAATCGGTCAAGTCCGCGCTCCCCGCGCTTTCAACAGAGATTCTCGCGGTATTCCAGTTCTGTGCGGACTATTACCACGCCGGAATCGGGCAGATTGCGCTGAACGCCATCCCGCCCGTCGTTCGCACGCTAAAGGCCCTTCCCCGCCAGACCGATACGGTCGTCAGCATCACCGCTGCGGGCCGCATCGCGTTGGCCGCAATGCCAGCCCGCGCCGTGGCACAACGAGCATTGCTGTCAATGCTTGCCGATGGCGCACTGTTACAGCAGGCACTGCGTCGAGCGCAACGGCACAGCAGCACGACGCTAAAGCGCTTGCAGGCGCTGGGTTGGGTCGACATCTCCGATCAAACGGATGCCCCCGTAGAATTCGCGGCACGAGCGCCAACACCAAATACGACTGCGGTCCAGTCAAACACGCCGACGCTCAACAGCGAACAGCAAATTGCGGTGGATACGATCAACGCTGCGATCGTTGCTGTCGCCGCGCGGTTTCATGCCTTCGTGTTGGACGGCATCACCGGTAGCGGCAAGACCGAGGTGTATCTCGCCGGCATCGCAACCACACTGAACCTAGGCAAACAGGCGCTGGTACTTGTGCCTGAAATCAACCTCACGCCGTCATTTCTTCGACACGTAAAGTCGCGCTTTCCGATGCATCACATCGCCCCCGCGCACAGCGGCATGGCGGGCGGCGCACGCTACACCGCATGGCGGGCGGCGCAGGATGGCGAGGCTGACATTGTCATCGGCACGCGGCTCGCGGTCTTCACGCCGATGCCGCGACTCGGTCTGATCATCGTCGACGAAGAGCACGACGCGTCATTCAAGCAGCAAGAAGGTGTGCGCTACTCGGCACGTGATGTTGCGGTGTTTCGCGCCAGTATCGCCAAGTGTCCGGTGGTGCTGGGCTCTGCAACGCCCTCCATCGAGACACTCGACAACGTCGAACGCGGCCGTTTCACGAGGCTCGTATTGCGCGAGCGCGCCATTGCGCAAGCGGCCCTGCCGACAGTCAGCTTCATCAACCTGGATGCCGAGAAGGCACCTGACGGCATCACCCAATCGCTGATCCGCGCCATCGACGAGACCGTCAAGCGAGGCGAACAGGCGATGGTGTTCATCAACCGACGCGGCTTTGCCCCGGCGCTGGTTTGTGGCAGCTGCGGTTGGATGCCGGAGTGCAAACGATGCAGTGCACGTATGGTCTTTCACCGTGCAGCCAAACGTCTCAAGTGTCACCACTGTGGTGCCGAAGCGCGCGCACCCACCGTGTGCGGCGATTGTGGCTCGTCCGATCTGCATCCGGCCGGGCAAGGCAGTGAGCGCATCGAGGACGCGCTGAGGGCTGCCTTTCCGGATTTACCAGATTTACCAGGTCTACGTATTGCGCGCGTTGATCGCGACTCAACACGCAAGCTCGGTAGCGCTGAGAAACTATTCTTGGCCGCCGAGCGCGGAGAAATAGACATTTTGGTCGGCACGCAAATGCTCACCAAGGGTCACGATTTTCCGAAACTGACGCTGGTCGGCGTGATCAACGCCGACGGTGCGGTGTTCTCGGCCGACTTCCGCGCAGCCGAACGCATGGCGCAGCAACTGATGCAAGTGGCTGGCCGCGCCGGCCGTGCGCAATTGCCGGGCCGCGTGCTGATCCAAACGCGGTTTATCGAGCACCCCGTGTACCGCGCGGTCGCCACGCATAACTACGCCGCGTTTGTCGCCGCCGCCCTAACCGAACGACGCGTGATGCACCTGCCCCCCTACTCCTACCTAGCCTTGCTGCGGACCGAATCGCGCGATGTCGAAAAACTCGACGCCTTCATGACGCGCGCGCAGCAACTGGCGCGCGAGGTGGTGCCGGTCGACACGCTACGCGTCTGGGAACCGGTGACCGCAACGCTCGAGCGCAAAGCAGGTTACGTCCGCAAACAACTGATGGTGCAAGCCGATTCACGCCGCGCGTTGCAGCAGTTTCTTACCGCTTGGATAGAACCGCTGCGCGCGTCCGACACGCGGGTGGTTCGATGGGTGGTGGATGTCGATCCGATTGACGTTTAGATTCCCGTTGGTCGCTTTTGGGGAGCTTCTAAAACCCCCAAAATTTTGTCATTCCCGCGAAAGCGGGAATCCATAACCCATTTCCACACAAGAACATACGCCGTATGGATTCCCGCATTCGCGAGAACGACAGGGGTTTTAAGAATTTCACTTTGCCAAACTCGTTTATTGGCGGCTACTTTCAAGCAAAAAGCCCTGAAAACGCCCGCGGATAAAGGTGTTTGCGCTTTCGATATGATTTAACCGTGGGGAGCACACGCCTCAGTCGATATAATCGCGGATTGCGTTTTGTGCATCGCCATGACTCCATCTCTCGACAATAAATCCGCCGTCGCCGATCTGTTTCAACAAGCATTGTTCGCCGCGTTTCCCGCGCTCAAAGATGAGACGCCACCGTTCGTCATCGCGGTGGAAAAGCCGAAGAATCCTGAACACGGTCACTTCGCCGTCAACAGCGCGCTACAACTGGCCAAGAAACTTGGCAAGAAGCCGCGCGAGATTGCCGAGGCGCTGGTCGCCGCGTTGCCGGCGTCGTCGCTGTTGGCAGCGACACCAGAGATCGCCGGGCCGGGCTTTATCAATGTGCGTTTGTCACGTGACGCTGAAACGCGCATCGTTCGCGCGGTCAGCGCACTCGGTGACAAATTCGGCCACAGCGACGCGGGCCAACACGAAAAGGTCATGGTCGAGTTTGTATCTGCCAATCCGACCGGGCCGTTGCACGTTGGGCACGGCCGCGGCGCGGCGATCGGCGATACGCTTGCGCGGCTGCTGATCGCGCAGGGCTATGACGTCAGCCGCGAGTTCTATTACAACGACGCCGCTGCCCAGATCAACAACCTCGCGGCTTCGGTCATCGCGCGATTACAAGAGCGCGCAGGCATGGACGCTCCGTTTCCAGAGGACGGCTACCGCGGCAATTACATCATCGAGATCGCCGAACGCTATGCGGCGGAGCATCCTGCCGACGCCAAGGGCGAGCATGTCGATGCCATCCGCACATTCGCCGTTGCCGCACTTCGTCACGAACAAGACCTCGATCTGAAGGCGTTCGACGTTCGCTTTGATGTGCACTTCCTCGAGTCATCCATCTACACCGAAGGGCTGGTCGAAACCACGGTTGCACAATTGATCAAGAATGGCCATACCTATGAAGAAGGTGGCGCGCTGTGGCTTAAGACCACACCATTCGGCGACGACAAAGACCGCGTCATGCGTAAATCGGATGGCACTTACACCTACTTCGTGCCGGACGTGGCGTATCACGTCGGCAAATGGCAGCGCGGCTTCACACGCGCCATCACCGAGCTCGGCGCAGATCATCACGGCTCGCTGATGCGCGTGAAGGCGGGACTGCAGGCGATGGAGATGGGGGTGCCGCAGGGCTATCCCGACTATGTATTGCACCAGATGATCACCGTCATGCGTGGCGGCGAAGAAGTCAAAATTTCCAAACGCGCCGGTAGCTATGTGACCTTGCGCGATTTGATCGACGAAGTCGGTCGCGATGCGACACGCTACTTCTTCATCATGCGCAAGTCAGATTCACAACTGACGTTCGATATTGATCTGGCAAAAAGTCATTCGGAAGACAACCCGGTTTACTACGTGCAATACGCGCATGCGCGCATCTGCCGCGTGCTTGAGCAATGGGGCGGCGATGTCGCATCGCTCGCCAACGCCGATCTATCTCCGCTGACCTCGACCTATGAGTCCGAATTGCTGCGCTCCCTCGCCGACTTTCCTGAAACGCTGGCGCTGGCCACGCGCGAGTTGTCGCCGCACATCGTCGCCAACTATCTGGGCGAGCTCGCCGCGAAATTGCACACGTACTACAATGCGGAGCGTTTTTTGATTGATGACGAGGCGCTCAAGGTTGCGCGTCTCGCCCTGATCGTTGCCGTGCGGCAGGTGATCCGCAACGGACTTGATGTATTAGGCGTCTCAGCGCCGGAGAAAATGTAGCCATGGCAAACCCGTATGACATGAAACCAAAGGCCCCACCGTCACGTGGCGGCGGCAAGCCTGGCATGAACCCGCTGTTTGCCGGCATCATCATCGGTTTGCTACTCGGCATCTTTTTGGCGCTGGGTGTCGCGGTGTGGCTCAACCGCACTTCCAATCCC
>JAYVUH010000214.1:0-8844 GCA_043788115.1 Burkholderiales bacterium | reverse complement strand
TCACAAATCCTTTACAACGACCCGGCGCGCGCGCGCGGCAGTTACTGGATGGCTTGGCTGGGCGGCTACGACGGCGGAACGGACATCATGTACCAGACGGTAACGGTGCCCGCAAACGCCTCGTCAGTAAATCTGAGTTTCTGGTACACCATCTACACCAATGAAGCGCCTGGCACACCCTACGACATCATGACCGTGGACGTCTACAACAGTGCTGGAACGACAAAGTTGGCGACGCTAGGGTCGCTGTCGAACGTCAATGCGGTTACCACCTGGACGCAATCTCCGTCCTACAATTTGACCGCGTATCGTGGCCAGACGGTGCGGCTTGTTTTTAATGCCACGACCGACGCCTCCAACCCGACCAGCTTTTATGTCGATGACGTTCTGATCGGTGCGGTGGGCTCTTCGTGCACTTACGCCGTTTCTCCGCAAACCCAGTCCGTTGGCGCGACGATTTCTTCGATGTCTTTTAGTGTCACTACCAACCCGACGACCGGCTGTAACTGGACGGCCGCGACCAATGCGACGTGGCTCGCTGTGAGCGGTAGCACAAGCGGCACGGGCAGCGCTGATGTACGAATATCGGCGGCCGAGAACGCGTCGGGGTCCGCTCGCAATGCCACCGCGACGATCGCCGGTCAGACGGTGTCGATCAGCCAGAGCGCGCAGGCATTCGACTCGGCGATCGTCAAGAACGGTGAGTTCGAATTGGGCAGCGACTACTGGCAAGAGAATTCGAGTGGCGGCTACGGCATTATCGGAACGACGCCAGCGGTGACGGCAAAAAGTGGTGTCGGCTATGCCTGGCTGGGCGGCTACAACGGAGCAGCGGACACACTTTCGCAGTTGGTCAATATTCCCACCGACCTTAGCGGCGCGGTGTTGAACTTCTGGTATCAGATCAAAACGGAAGAGGTCGCCGCTCAGGCGTACGACACGCTCACAGCGGAAGTCCTCGATGCCTCCACGGGGCAAGTGCTGCTCAATATCGGCAACCTCTCCAACCTCAACAAGACCACGACATGGACCAAGAGTGCCGATTTTGAAGTGGGCTTCCTGAAAGGGCGTACCGTCAAATTGGTGTTCCGCACCGGTAGCGATGCGGCCAAGGTCACCTCCTTCTTCATCGACAGCGTAAAAATCAGTATCTCAGGTGGCAACGCAGGCGTCGCATCGAGGCTACTCAAAAGTGGCGGCATCGACATCGACGGTGACGGGCGCAATGAAGTGGTGGTGCGCTCCGCCGCAGGATCCATGTTGGCAGGCAGGTTGGTGGGTAACCAGATCGCGTGGACGGCAATGGCCGACCCGGGGCCAAACTACAAAGTGATGGCCGCAGTTGACCTAGATAGTCAAGGTCGCTCGGACCTGGTGATGCTGAACATGGCGCAAGGCGATTCCGGGGAAGCCAGGATTTGGAGCGCGTTCAATCCCGGCTTGCCGAAGTCGTTGCGCAACGTCCGTACCGCCTGGCGGGTCGATGCTGTCGGTGATCTTGATGGGGATGGCAAGGGCGATATCGTTTGGCGCTTCACCGGCATCGGTGCCGGCCCCAACGATACGGGCGTGTCCTACATATGGTTTACCAACGGTAGCGGCGTGACACAGGTTCGCAAACGCGGCGGCGCGCCCTTGAGTTGGACGTTGTTGGGCGCAATGGACGTGAACGGAGACGGTGCCGCCGACATGATCTACATCAGCCCCGACCGGCAGATCAGGGTGCTAATGGCAACGCCGGATCGAACCTGCGCGAATCTGTCCGGCGGTGTGGTCGAACCGAACTTTACCGCGCGTGCCATGGGCAGTTTTACCGGCGTCGGCAAAGCTGAAATCATGATGCAGGACGTGGGTGGCTCGGTACGCTTCGTGGCACTGAATGGGCGCGGAATGACGTTACCGGCATACAACGGACTTCCTGACGACCCGAATGCGTCGTGCACATCGAGTTCGCTGAGCGTGCCGACAACGACCAGCCTCGTCGCAAATGCAAGTGACCCAAATTGGGACCTGGTGGCAACGGCGGACTTAAACGGTGACGGCATCACGGACGTGCTGTGGCGCCGTCGTGGTGACGGTGCGTTGATTGTCTGGATCATGGCCGTCGGTGGTCAGGTTGGTGCCGTCTACAACAACGCTGGCACGCTGCCTGACGGTTACTCGCCGATCCAGCGGTAGCGTTATGGCGCGTCTGGACGGACGCCAACTGGCGTCCTAACCAAGCATGCTGGCTCGGTGGAGCGGCCGGACTGGTGTGTGCGGGGCGAGACGCCGGGACTATGTAAAAATACATGCCAGTGCAGCACTGCGGTCGTAAAAGCGCTTTGACCACGTCGTGACAGAGATGTGTCGACAAGCCCGCTGATCGGCAGTGCCATATGTGGTTGGGTGGTGCAGAGCTGGATTGCGCGCTCTTTGCATCATCGCCAACCATCAAGTTTGATCCCTGCTCTCAACCATCAACCGGAGTAAGCCATGTCAGGCGGAAAATTTCACGTACACGGACCGCACGACCATGCCCTTGAGCACGCGGCGCACGATGGTGGCGATGCTGGCTTTGCGCAAATGGTTGCCATCTTCACGGCGATCCTCGCGACTATCGGTGCGGTGGTCAGTTATCAGGGTGGGCACACGCAAAACGAGGCGCTCTATTACAAGAATGAAGCGGTGCTGAAGAAGACCGACGCGGCCAACCAGTGGTCGTACTACCAGGGCAAAAGCACCAAGCAGAATTTGGCCGAACTAGCCGAATCGTTGGCTACCAGTCCTGAGCTAAAGGCCAAGTACGTGGCAGATATCAAGCGCTACAAGGAAGAAAAGGAAGGCATCAAGAAGGATGCCGAAAAACTTGAGGCGCTTTCTCTCGCAGCGGATAAGAAATCAGAAACTGCGCTGAATCCACACGACAAACTCGCGCAGGCGATGACGTTCATACAGATTGCGATTTCCCTCGCCGCGATTTGCGTGCTCACACGGCGCCGGTGGATGTTCGGTCTTGCCGGTGTCGCCGCGGTCGTGGGATTGGGCTATTGGGGGCTGGCATTTTTAGCGCATTGATGCGCGCGATTTTGATAGTCAAATTTTCCCCAACGCCTTTTCTTAGCAACGCACTGCGTTTGCCCCTGTTGCAACGGAGGCAGCGGCGTGATGTGGTCGCGGCATGATGGCTGGGGGATTTTCGGCGCGTCAAACCTCACTAAGCGAGGAGTGGCATCATCGTTTTCCACCTGCTCCCGCGTAGGCAGGAGCCCAATGGGGTGTGCACAACCAGTGGCGCGCAATTAGGCTCCCGCCTTCGCGAGGGCGGGTGTATTGAGAAAACAGTCTCCGCCTTAGTAAGAAATAAGGTCATCGCGGAGCGCGTCACCGCATAACAAATTTATGACGCGAATGAATTCAAAAGCGCAATGACAACTTCCGAACTCTCCCAACTCTTCGGCCCGCAAGGCCCGCTCGCCCAACGCATTGCTGACTTTAGGTTTCGTGACAGTCAGGTGCAAATGGCCGTGGCGGTCGAGTCAGCCATCAATCGCGCCAGCGTGTTGATCGCCGAGGCTGGGACTGGAACTGGCAAAACCTTCGCGTATTTGGTGCCGGCGTTGCGGTCCGGTGGTCGCGTTATTATTTCGACTGGTACCAAGACGTTGCAAGACCAACTGTTTCACCGCGATATCCCGACCGTCATTGCCGCGCTCGGTATCCCCGTCTCAACGGCGCTGCTCAAAGGCCGCGCCAACTATGTGTGTCTGCACCACATGGACATCGCTGCGGCCGACGGGCGTTTCACCAGCCGCGAGGATGTGAAGCACATTCAGTCGATCAAGCGTTTTGCGAATCGATGCCTCGATGGTAGTGGCACGGGGGATCGAGCGGAGCTGCCAGAAGTTTCGGAACGCGCAGGCGCATGGAATCAGGCGATCTCGACGCGCGAGAATTGTCTCGGCTCGCAATGTACACGTTACGACGAGTGCTTTGTCATGAAAGCGCGCAAGCGTGCCATGGAAGCGGAAGTCGTGGTGGTCAATCACCATTTGTTCTTCGCCGATTTGGTGCTCAAGGACGATGGCGCGCAAGACCTGCTGCCCGCGTGCAACACCGTGGTGTTCGATGAGGCGCACCAACTCCCGTCAACCGCCACCATGTTTTTTGGGCAGTCTGTTTCGACCTCCCAGTTGATTGAGCTCGCCCGTGATACGCGCCTGATGGGTATCCAGCACGCGGCAGATTTTAAGGATTTACAGGACGCGGCCGGCGCGCTCGATCTGGCGGCGCGCGATCTGCGTCTCGTTGTCGAGGAAGATTTTGCCAAACTGCCCGGGCAGTCGGTGACTAATCGCGAAGGCTTTGCCGAGGCATATTCGGACGCGCAGGAAAAGCTTGGCGAACTGCGCGAGCTGCTCGAATCGCAGGCTGACCGCGCACAAGAACTCGCTAATTGCATGACGCGCGCCGATGAGTTCGCGCAGCGCATGACGTCATGGCAGGATAAATCGGTCGAAGGTTTTGTGCGATGGGGTGAGGCGTTCTCACAATCGTTGGCGTTTCATTTGACGCCACTATCCATTGCCAATATTTTTCGCGATCAAGTGTTTGGGCAAAAGCGCGCCTGGATATTTACTTCAGCCACCCTCGCGGTGAAGGGCGAATTCGGGCACTACCAAACCGAGATGGGGTTGATCGCACCGGAAGACGACGACGACTTTGAGGGCGACGCCTTCAATGAACGCCGCGTCGATACCGAATTTTGGCCATCGCCGTTTGACTACCCGAATCAGGCCTTGCTCTATCTTCCCGAGACGCTCCCCGCACCCAATACACCCACCCACACCGAGGCGATCGTTGATGCGGCGCTGCCGTTAATCGAGGCAGCAGGCGGGCGCACCTTCATGTTGTTCACTTCACTCAAGGCCATGGACCGCGCCTACGAGATGCTCAAGACCAAGTTTGAACAGCGTGGTCTGGAGTTTCCGTTGATGGTGCAAGGCGATGGTACGCGCACCGAATTACTCGAGCGGTTTCGCAAACTTGGCAACGCGGTGCTGGTCGCCAGCCACTCGTTTTGGGAAGGGGTGGACGTGAAGGGCAGTGCGCTGTCGGTGGTGGTGATCGACAAGCTGCCCTTCGCTGCGCC
The DNA here is from genome assembly GCA_043788115.1 of Burkholderiales bacterium. Taxonomy (GTDB): domain Bacteria; phylum Pseudomonadota; class Gammaproteobacteria; order Burkholderiales; family Usitatibacteraceae; genus UKL13-2. Next base: position 3,713 of record JAYVUH010000214.1, on the reverse strand, counting down.
CGATGATCCGGTGCTCGCGGCGCGCATCGCGGCTATCGACGCGGCCGGCGGCAATGCTTTCATGCAGTACCAAGTGCCGCATGCGGCAATCACCTTGAAGCAGGGCGCCGGGCGCTTGATTCGCGATGAGACGGATCGTGGCGTGCTGATGATTGGTGATACGCGGCTGGTCGACAAGCCTTATGGCAAACGCATCTGGCAGAGCCTGCCACCAATGAAGCGCACCCGCCACGAGGCCGAGGCGGTGGCATTTTTTGGCGCGCCTACGATTTAGCGGCTCGGCAATCGGCACCAAGTAAATACTCGGTGGCACTCGGTGGCACTCGGCGGCGCTCGGCGTCGCAGTGTGGGTAACAGCCCATACGAACCGCACATACGAAACCGGGCTGTTCTGATGATTGTGGGGTGGTGGGGGAGGATTGACGAGTCAACACAAGAATCGTCCACCTCGGCCGAGGCTACTTTCGTAGTGCGTCACCAATGTCGAGTGCTTCGCGTTCTTGTAGAGGTTTTGATGCTGCTGCTGACGTTTTGGCGGAACGGTCGCTCACGCCGCCGAACGCGGTCGTCAGATCGTCCTCGTCTGGTGCCAGCAGCGGAAGCGCATTCTCTTGGCGCTCCTGCCGACCTGCACCAAGTTTCTCTGGTGCGTCTTTATAGACCATCACGATCTGCGGGAAGGCGATCACGATGGCGACCATGCACAATTGAATCAGCACAAACGGCACCGCACCCCAGTAAATCTGAGCGCTGGTCACTGGCGCGGTCAGCTTGCCGGTGATGCGGTCCAAAAACGGGCTGTTCGGTGCCACGCTGCGCAAGTAGAAGAGCGCAAAGCCGAACGGCGGGTGCATGAACGAGGTTTGCATATTGATCGCCAGCAGTACACCGAACCACACCAAATCAATGCCGAGCTTGTCTGCGGCCGGCCCCAATAGCGGCACGATGATAAAGGCTAGTTCAAAGTAATCGAGGAAGAAGGCGAGAAAAAATACCAGCACGTTGACGGCGATGAGAAAGCCGGTCTGCCCGCCGGGTAGTGCGGTGAGGAGTTCTTCGACCCATACGTGACCGTTCACGCCGTAAAAGGTCAGACTGAAGACACGTGCGCCGATCAGAATGAAGAGGACGAAGGTGGTGAGTTTGGCGGTGCCGTCGAGTGACTGTTTGAGGGCGACCAGACTGAGGCGTTTTCGCGCAAATGCCATCAATAGCGCACCAGCAGCCCCCATTGCGCCGCCCTCGGTCGGTGTCGCCACACCCAAAAAGATCGTGCCGAGCACCAAAAATATCAGCGCCAGCGGCGGCACCAGCACGAATGTCACCTTCTCGGCCATGGCCGATAACAGCGTCAATTTGAATAGCCGGTTCAGCAAAGCCGCCGCGAAGGCCACGCCCACGCCGACAGCGGTGGCGAGCACGATGCGCTCGTCAAGCGGGCGTGCGGCCTCGGCTCTGGCATAGAACAACGCGATCACAGTGGCCACGACAAACAGCACCGCCAGCGATTGGACGCCGGTGTTGCCGGAGGGCTCGCGAAACACACGCGCTTCGGGGGGCAGTGCTGGCACCCAATGCGGCTTGACGATCGCCACAATCCCGATAAAGACGGCATAGAGTCCAGCCAACATCAAGCCGGGCAGAATCGCGCCCGCGTACATATCGCCCACCGATTGACGCAGCTGATCGGCCATCACAATCAACACTAGTGATGGTGGAATAATTTGTGCAAGTGTGCCGGAGGCGGCGATCACGCCGCTAGCAATGCGCCGGTCGTAGCCGTAGCGCAGCATGATCGGCAACGCGATCAAGCCCATGGCGATGACGGACGCGGCAACGATGCCAGTGGTGGCGGCGAGTAACGCGCCGACAAAGATCACGGCGAAAGCGAGCCCGCCGCGCATGCCGCCAAACAGTTGGCCAATCGTCTCGAGCAAGTCTTCCGCCATGCCTGATCGTTCCAGCACCAGCCCCATCAGCGTAAAGAACGGTACCGCCAGCATGGTCTCGCTCGACATCACGCCCCAGATGCGGTCGGGCAGGGCTTGCAAGAGTGACGGATGCAGCAGCTCAAGATGGATGCCGAGCAGGGCGAACACAATGCCGTTGGCCGCGAGCGCGAAGGCGACCGGATAGCCCAGCAGCATGAACACCACTAGGCTCGCGAACATTAGCGGCGCGATGTTGTGGATCAAAAAGGCGGTCATGGCGTGCTTAGCTCAAGCTCATGGCAAATTCGTGGCCGCTATCGCCGAGGGCGTCTCGGCCAGCGTATCGGGAAGCGCGCCGCGCAAGATGGCAATGCGTTTGATCAGCTCTGACAGGCCCTGCAGCGTTAGGAGGCCAAAACCGAGCGGCACCAACAGGCGTGCCCACCAAAGCGGCAGCCCGCCCGTATTGCTGGATACTTCCCCGCTACGCAATGCATCGACAAATACCGGCCACGACAGCAACATCAACATGACCGCCATTGGCAACAAGAAAAACAGCGTGCCGAAAATGTCGATTTTGAGTTGCGTCCGGCGCGACCACCGTTGGTACAGGATGTCGATTTTGACGTGTTGCTGGTGCAGCAACGTGTAGCCCGCGCAGAGCAGAAAGACGGCGGCAATCAGATACCACTGCAACTCCAGCCAGGCATTCGAGCTAAGCTTGAACGCGTAGCGGCTTACGGCGTTGCCGACGCTCACCAGTACGGCGACCAGTACCAGCCAGCCCGTGGCGCGCCCGACAAGGCTGTTGAGTCGATCAATCGCTCGCGAAAGTGCCACCCAGTGTTGCATCCGATCCGCCCCTTGGCCCGTAACTGGCTTGATGTTGCATTCTGGCACGGGCATGTCGTGGGCGGGAGACGGCCGACGGTTGACGATTGGGCTTTTGTCGCTACCTGCGGACGCTATTCCAACATTGATTGTCGCAACCAGTAACAGATTCTGTCATCACCTACCCAAGCGAGACACGCTAAACTTGAGATAAGAGACCGGCATGGCAACAAATTTCTCCGTGACCAACACCTACGCGCGGCAAAGGGAATTTAGATGGACTGTTTGACGATACTAAGCAGGGTCGCCGTTCATGGCGTCACACTTTTACTTGCAGTCCTGGCACTTGCGTTTGCGCAACTCAGTCATGCTCAGGGAAGTGTGGCGGATGGGCAGCTGCTTTATAACGATTGGTGTCTAGGCTGTCATGTCAGCACGCGCACTACGAGCTCCGGGCAGGCCCGCACCGTAACGGCGCTCAACAATGCGATGAACAATATTCCATCTATGCAGTCACTGCGGACGATTTTGACTGCAGACGACGTGTGCAACATCGTGACCTATATCGCGTCTGATGTAGGCGCTGCGGCCCCCAACTGTACGACAGGCGTGACGCGTAATAACCTGATCTTGAGATCGTCTTCGACGACCAATCCGCAACTTAACGTCGGCAAATTCACCAACAACGTTATCCAGTTCAGCAGCCTCACCGATCCTGGCTCCGCGTATCGGGTGCTCGCAGCAGCAGACTTCAACCGGTCCGGCACGCCGGATCTGGCGTTCCAGAACATCACGCAGGGTGAGTTCGGCGACGTGAATTCGTGGAACGAATTTCAATCAGGTAACCCGTTCCTCTGGCGACAGGTCAAACAAGTTTGGGACGTTCAGGCGGTGGGTGACCTTGATGGCGACGGCGTTGACGATATTGTGTGGCGCTACATGGCCGCCGAT
>JAYVUH010000213.1:0-4455 GCA_043788115.1 Burkholderiales bacterium | reverse complement strand
GCCAAGAAACCTGCCGGGAAACTGATCGTTTCGACAACATTACCGCTGTTGGTCATCGTGTGCTGATACGTGACGGCACCGCCAGGCGACGTCTGCTGTGTTCCGTTTGGCGTGATTGTCACGCTATTCGCGTTCCCGAGGGTGATGCGATCAATGATCGTATCGAATACCAGCGCGTTTCCTTGTTGCTGTGCACGGAATCGCACGTCGTAATTTCCAGGCGGCGAATCCGTAGGTCGTGAACCACCGTTACCTTGATTGGTCGGTGGAATGACGACTTCGCCGCAGACAAGCTGGTTGCCAGAGGCCGGAACCGGCACTGCGCCAGTTGAGGTAATCACGCTGCCAACGGTTGAACAGTTACCAGCACCGCCGTCTAGGCGGAACTGGATCACCCAGTTGACCGGCTGTGCTGCTAGGCCAAGGCTCGGGGTAGAAGGCACCGCGACGAACGTTCCCGTCAAGTCGTAGACAGCTGCCACCGCGCCGGTGTTGTTGACATAAAGGATGAACTTAGTGGTTTGCGTAGCCGAGACCAACGGGGTCACGTTGTTGGTAACGATAATCGCGGCCGTTCCTGCGCCTGCGCCCAGCCCACCGGCAGTATTGTTTGTCAAGTCAACCGAGTTCGCGGTGATCGTCGTGAGTACGTTCGGCACGGTATCGACAACGGCTGCATCGAAAACAGACTGCGCTTGCAACACGATACGGTATGGACCACCACCCGTCGCCGCACCCGCAGGAATGGTTGCCTTTACAACGATTTGATAGCCGCAGGACGTTGCCAAGCCAGCGCCGGCGTTGCCAACGAAACCGACCGGACAGTTACCACCGGTGGGAAGCGGTATCGGCCCAGTATCCGGGGTCGTGTTGCCGCTGGTATCGAGCAGAGTCGTGGTGCCGTCGGTACGGAATACCGTGAACGTTGTTCCCGCAGGGAAGGTACACGCCGGCGAGGCAGCAGCAGCCCCCGTACAGTTAGTCCCCGTGAAACTTGCGCTATTGCCAACAACGACTCCCAGACCATCAACAAAACGGATGTCGAAACTATCGGAAGCGTTGCCTTTGTTCCACACAACATCTGTCCATTGAATGGTTTGTCCGGGCGACGCTGCCGCGACGATGGTGGTGCCGCTGCCTTCACCGGCCGCTGCTGCACTCGATGTTACTGAGCCGTTAAATTCAACTGCCGCCACTTGTTGCACGTTGTAGGTGATCGCGTTTGAGTTGTTCGGGCCGGTGGTTACTGCGATCGAGGCATCGGTGTAGGTAACGTTCGCCGTGTTGGTTGTCGAGGCGCTGATGCCTACGGCAAGATTCGCAGCGATGCTGACCTGAAAGTAAACGTTTCCAGACGTCCCACCAGCGATCGACGCGATGGTTGCCGAAACGGTGCCACTGGTCAGATCAACCGTGGGGGCGACGTAGTTAATTCCGCTGACAACACCGTCAGATGCGTCAGTCAGCACCGTTGCGCCGGTGTTGCTCCAGCGGCCGCTTCCAGTGCGGTAAAGGAATCCCGCCTGAAGGGGATCTTGAATGATGACGTTGCTACACGCGAGTGTACCGGCGTTGCTGTAGGCGAGGACAACATAGAGCCCAGAGCGGGGTGAGAGGCCGCCCGTGACTGGGGTCACGCCCGGTGGGACCGTGCTCGAAAGTGATTTGTTCAGCGTGATCGAGCAGTTACCGATTGTCGTCGTATCAACTACCGCTGGAACCGCTGGTGCCGCACCAGAACTGGTGGCCGCGATGGTGATGGTACCGGAGTTACCCGCCAACGCTGAAGCACTGGTCGTACCGCAAACGACGAAGGTGTATGCCTGACCGGCGCTCAGTGTTGGCGTCACCGTAATTGCGGGGCCAACGTCTGGTGAGCCGTCGTTCGGACTAACGTCAGGATAATAGAGCAGCGTGCCGACCTGATAGAAGGGATTCGGCGGCCCAACAGAACCAACCGGCGCGGTCAGCGTGAATACATCGGTACCGTTACCGGTGTTGGTGATTGTATGTGGATAACAAACCTGTTGATTCGCAGGACGCGTTTGCGCGCCTGGCGCCGCAAGCGTGAAGCTGTAGACCTGTGAGACAACAGTCGTGACAACGTTAGAGGTCGACGTCAGAGTCAGCGTCGCATTCGTCACGTCGACGTATGTCGCGGATGCTTGGTTACCAATCGACTGGCCCGCAGGAGTCACTTGCGCTCGAGCATCGCTCGCCGCAAAAATCGAGAGCACAAAAACGAATAGGCCTGCAAAGAACCAAAGGGCTATCGCCTTCTGCTTCATCATGCTGGTCTGAATTTGGTGGGCTGCTACCGCCCGAATCGTTGAATACATGCTTTTCTCCCTGACTTGTCGATTGCTACTTGGCTGGTGTGTGTGGTGTTGTAGCTTTGAAATAAATGAATTGGTTGCGGGCTATTTTGCAATCACAGCGGTAGGCGTCGTCGCAGCAGGCGCGGCAGGCGCACCATCCTTGATACGAAAACGCGCGGTGACTGTGAATGACTTTTCTGGGCCGAGTTCAACGGCGCTCCATCGCAGGAATTTGTAATCCGCGAGCGCAACCAACTGTTCGACGGTCACCCCGTTGGCCTGTCTCGTCTGACGCTTCAGCGGCAACTCGGAGAACACTTTGCCGTCGGCGCTCGCCCTCAGGCTGGCCGGACGCGCGGTGCTGGCGACAAATTCGGTGAACGGCGGAACAGGCAGCGTGGCGTCAACACGAAACGTTTTTTTCGAAATGTTCGTGTAGGTCGCGGTCTCTTCAACGATGTCGCCAGGTTTAGCGGTATCGGCCGACACGAGCGCTTCTTTACCTTCGACGACGCTGATTTTTTTCCGCTGGAGTTGGATCTGAACCGGGTTGGCGGCCTTGACGCCCGCTTGTGCATGAGCCTCATCAGCAAGCGCCAATGAACCCACCACGATACCGGCTACAACGAACATCATCGCCAACGCGTTAAGGCAACGCGCGGAACGGTCGCGATTGTTGCCCTGAATTGGTGCTGGCACGAGGATCTGAATTGACATTGCGACTTCCCTAACGATGAATAGAAGTTGTGGCGCCTAGAGCGGGATAAATTCAACACGTTGAAACTGACTTCCATCTAGTACAAACCATTACTGGCATGCAATATAGGCGAGTTTCGACGGTAATGGGTGTGTGTCGCCGCACACACGACACAATTTGACAATTGGCTTTACGAGGTCTTTGCGAGGTCAGCGATATATTTTCGTCACTTATCTTAGTAGACTACATTAGTATTAATATGTATCGCTATGATTATATTGAAGTTTCTGTAGCAATTGACGTCTGGAATGCTAACGGTTGTTGCGGTGATTTTCCAGTCTTGGTGGCGCGGGGTATAATCCGGTCGCGATTCGCACCGAAGCTTCGGGCACACCAAGGAGAGGTGGCAGAGTGGTCGATTGTACTTGACTCGAAATCAAGCGAACCGCAAGGTTCCGTGGGTTCGAATCCCACCCTCTCCGCCAGAAATAAACCCTATCCGTTTGATTAGATAGGGTTTATTTTTTGTTCAGGACTCATCAGCCCTTCAATGGTCTGTTTGTTGTAACTGGCGGCGAAAGCAACGCGGGGGCCAGCACACTGCTGGAGCCTCGAGGGTGAAGAACGCCGGCGCTGGTCTAGGCTCCTCGTCGTTGCCCGAAAGTGCGTAAAATTCCGCCTACGCCCTCGTAGCTCAGTGGATAGAGCTACCCCCTCCTAAGGGGTAGGTCGCACGTTCGATTCGTGTCGAGGGCGCCACCGACACGCCCCGCTCCAGTCCAACGCACCTTATACCGTGGGTGGTGGCGTGCGCCGTAAGCCCGTGCCTGTTCCGCTACTAATCTGCTTGGCGAAGCGCACATTTTTTGTGGCCGCGTGGATGTAGAGGTTGAAGCCGCCAAAGTGCGACGCTGCGTAGTTGTAAGCACCGCCCAGATCGGCTTCGAGACGATCGACGGCAGTCTGAAAGAAGACAGGGGTTTTGTTGATTAAATCGTCACCTGAAGCAAACACGACTTTTTTGTTTCCTGACGCATCCTGCTGTTCGGCAATTCCCCCCGCCACAAATTCAGGGTAGAGCCGGTCACGGCATTTCTCGAGGTAGCAGCGGTCCGCCATTTGCGCCATGATGTCGGCCGACCCAAGAAGACTTCCCAACATCCGCAACAGCGGATCGTCAATCAGGATGTCCGCGACCCGTTTTTCGTAGCCGGTGAAGTGAATCAATTCCGCACCTGCTTCACTCAACTCGGGCAGGCCGATGTCCTTGAAATATTCACGAAGAAATGCCGCCCCGCGCGAGACGTGGTTCTGCGTGTAGAAGGCACCATTCTGCGCCACCTCGTCGTCGAGTTTTCGTAGATAGCCCATGTCGTGGAACAACGCCACGGTGACGCCAAATTGAAACAACTTCACACCTAGCGCCGGCGTTTGTCCGCG
>JAYVUH010000212.1:0-2249 GCA_043788115.1 Burkholderiales bacterium | reverse complement strand
CCGCCGTTGCCGTCGATGATGATGTCAAAAGATCCGCCGGGCACGGCACTGCGCGCTCGATCAACCCAGTCCGGAGTTAGATAATCCAGTACATTTGCGCTAAAATTTTGTGCAAATGCCGCCTTTTGTGCGCCTCCGGCTAGGCCGCACACTTGTGCACCAGCGTCGAGCGCGATCTGCATAAGCATGATGCCAACCGCGCCCGCGGCGGAGTGGATAAGGACACGGTCACCCGCCGAGAGGCGCGCACACGCATGGAGGGCGTGCCAAGCTGTATAGCTGCAACCGCGATACACGCAGCCTGTTAGCAGATCGATGCCGTCTGGCAAGGGAACCAATGACTTTGCGGGGCTGACGGAAAATTCCGCATAGCCGCCAAAACCGACGCGACAGAGAACGGCCTTGCCAATCAACGCGGGATCAACACCTTCGCCCACGGAATCGACAATTCCTGAATGTTCCAAGCCTAGTATGAGCGGATAGGAGACTGGCATCCAAGCCAATGTTTCGCGCCGAACCATGGCATCCACGGGATTCATCCCGACATAGGCAACTCTCATGCGGGCCTGCCCCGCCGCAGGCTCGGGAACTGGAACCCGCGTCCGCGTAAGCACATCGGGTGGGCCAGGGCGCGCGACCACCATAGCGATCATGTCGCCGGAATTCGACATTGTGCAGCAGCCGCATACACGAATGCGCTGGCTCCGCTTCCGGGAATAGCCAAACGACAGGCGTGGATCAGCCCCATTCCGGGAAGCTCGAAGTCGTTGCGCGCCGCGGGCGCCAAGCCGGCCAAGCCGTAGTAACGGCCAATCGCAGCATCGAGACCTTCGACTTCAAATGCTTGCGCGATATAGCCGATATTTGGCGCGTGTGCTGAGGCTACGCGCTCGGGCACGGAATAATTCAACGGCTGATTCAGAGATATCTTCCCAAAGAAGTGCCCGCCGCTGAGGAAAACGGTATGCGTCGCCGCGTCAGCTGGCCTGCAAAGAAACCGATTTGTCTCAGGTTTCGAGAGCTTTTCATCCAAGACTACCGACATGCCGAGAATATCTTTGTAAAAGCGTGTCGCGGCCTCGATGTCATGAACGCAATGGGCCGTAGTGCAGACGGGCGTGTACCCGGTTCGGGTCCATCCGTGGGCCGCGACCTCGGCCTTAATACGCGCGGTGAAGGTCCCGGGGTCGCCTTCGGGCTGGACAAGGTTGATCGCCACGCCGTCTGGCCCTTCGAAGAGGACTTCCGTTGCTGCGCCTGCCGCCGGGCTGAGGACATAGGAAACAGGCTCGCTCCAGAAGGCGAACCCGTCATTCCGCAAACGTATCACGGTCGCCTTCATATCGGCGACGTAGAAATTCACGTTCCAAAAGCCGCGAGTCGTTCGTTCGCTAGGTCGGCGGATCAGCTCGCGATCGCATTGGGCGAACGAGACCAATAGCACTTGGCCGACAGGAAGTCCCTTAATGCCAAGCAAGGCCGTCTCAATCCGTGACCGGGCGGGCACACCCCAGAAATCCGCAAAGCCTTCTTCAGTGACTGTGCCGGTGCCCAACACATCGAGACCGATGACGTCGCGATAAAAGGTGAGCGACCGTTCGAGACAGTCGACGCTGATAACCGCACAATTTAACGGTGGCATGGCCGTCGTACCCGAAGAGATGCGCAAGTGAATCCAGCGCGCCAAAAATGATAAGATTACCCATATGACAGTGCTAGAAGAGCAAACTGGCAATGAAATTCCGAGCATTCGTCAACAAGCAATGCTTGTCGCACCCCCTTTTGCAGCGATAATGAGCGGCAGGGAGATGGCGCGATGGAACTCCGACAGCTAAAGCACTTTTTGGCGGTGGTCGAGCACCAGCATTTTGGGCGTGCGGCGGCCTCCGTAGGTCTTACCCAGCAGGCCTTGAGCCACAGCATCCTTAAGTTGGAACGCTCTCTGCAGCTCAAGCTGCTCAATCGCGGGAAGTCTAGCGTAGAGCCGACCTACATTGGCCGGATGTTTGAAAAGCGGGCACGCATGATCTGCAGCGAGGCCGAATTTGCTTCGGCCGAAGTCATGTCGTTCAAGGGTGGTGCCGAAGGCCACATCCGCGTCGGCGCGACGCCCAATTTCTCTACGCATATCCTACCCCAGGCGATCCTGCGATTCGCGAAAATTCGGCCGCAGATCAGGGTGACGGTGGTGATCGGCACCTCCAAGCAGCTCTTCGATCAAGTGGCCGGCGGCAAACTGGAGTTTTGCG
>JAYVUH010000211.1:0-4301 GCA_043788115.1 Burkholderiales bacterium | reverse complement strand
CAACACCAGTAGCCTGCAAGAAGCGCAGCGTATTGCAGGGCGGTCACCACACAAGCACCGTCCCGCATTGCGCTACGCTCCATGGCGGGCTACTCCGTTGATAAATGATTAATGGTTTGGAAATGGAATAAATACGGGAAGTTCTCATTGAACCAAAAAAACATGAGGAATGGCGGGCGTTTTGGAGCACTTTTGGTTGAAAACGACCGTCGATAGGCAAGTTTATGCTGAGGTCGCGTCCGACCAGCAGTTCGGCGTTTCGTACAGCCGAACCTTGGTCAACGTGAGTTCGTGGCCAAAGCGGTCTCGATAGGCGTGTTCAAGAATTCGGTAGGCGGCGGCAACCAAGTTCTCGGCGGTTGGTACGTCGTCGAGCACCACGGTTTTGTGGTCCGGAATCATCGCCAGAAAATCGCGCATGATGGTGTCGCCCGTCCAGACCAGAAACGCGTGATCCCAGACGTCGACCAGCTTCTCCTTCGCGATCGATTTGATGTCACCAAAGTCCATCACCATGCCGTCGTCCGAGGCACCCTCGTCGTGGATCGGCTCGGCCGTGAGTGTGATTTCGATGGCGTAGCGATGGCCGTGAATATTGCGGCACTGGCTCTTGTGGTTGGGCAGGCGATGACCGGCGTCAAATTCGAGGCGACGGGTAACAGTGATATTGGTGCTCATAGCGCCAAAGTATAAAGCAGCGCCTGTCTCCAGCCTCTATCAACCGCGCGATTTGCCTGCATGAGATTAGGCTTTGCCGTGGCAAGACGCTAAAATGTCAAAGTGTCGTCCCTCATTCGTCCCGCATCCCCGCGGAATTGCGGTTTCACCCTGCTACCGACAGCACCCCATGTCCCTCATCATCCAAAAATATGGCGGCACGTCAATGGGCTCGCCAGAGCGCATTCGCGAAGTTGCCAAGCGCATCGCGCACTATCACGCACTCGGCCACCAGTTGGTCGTGGTGCCATCGGCCATGTCTGGCGAAACCAACAGGCTGCTCGGCTTGGCCAAACAATTGTCGGATGACCCGGACGGCCGCGAACTCGATGTGATCGCTGCAACTGGCGAGCAGGTTTCGGTCGGTTTGCTGGCCCTCGCCATCCAGAGTCTCGGGCTGAGGGCGAAAAGCTACACCGGTTGGCAGGTCAAGATCACCACGGACAGCGCGTTTACCAAGGCGCGCATTCTCTCGATCGACGACACCAACATTCGTCGTGATCTGGCCGAAGGCTACGTGGTCGTTGTCGCCGGATTCCAGGGGCTTGATAGCGACGGCAATATCACCACGCTAGGACGCGGCGGCTCAGACACGACCGGTGTAGCGGTGGCGGCCGCACTGAAGGCCGACGAGTGCCAGATCTTTACCGACGTCGACGGCGTCTATACGACGGATCCGCGCGTGGTGCCCGAAGCTCGAAAGATCGACAAAATCACCTTTGAGGAAATGTTCGAACTCGCGAGCTTGGGCTCGAAGGTCTTGCAAATTCGCTCCGTTGAATTCGCGGGCAAATACAAAGTGAAATTGCGCGTGCTCTCGTCGTTCACAGCGCACGACTCCAACGACACCGGCACATTGATTACGTACGAGGAAGACAATATGGAACAACCTGTTATCACGGGCATCGCGTTTAATCGCGATGAAGCCAAACTCACGGTGACCGGCGTGCCGGACCGTCCCGGCATTGCGTATTCGATTTTGGGGCCTGTGGCTGAAGCCAATATTGAAGTTGACGTCATCATCCAAAACACGTCCTCGGATGGCATCACCGATTTCTCGTTTACCGTGCATCGCAACGACTACAACCGCGCGCTGGCGTTGTTGAAAGACAAGGTGCAGCCGGCCATCAACGCCAAAGGCGTCACCGGTGACAACAAGATCGCCAAGGTTTCCATCGTCGGCATCGGCATGCGCTCGCACGCCGGCGTTGCCGCCAAGATGTTCGAGTGTCTCGCACGCGAGAACGTCAATATTCAGATGATCTCCACGTCCGAAATCAAGACGTCGGTGGTAGTCGATGAGAAATATATGGAGCTTGCAGTGCGCGCGCTACACGCCGCGTTTGAGTTGGAAAAAGTGCCGGTTTGATTTCGCTTACTGATTAGCGGCGCGCCAACAGCGCGCCGTTTTCTTTGGAGAAACCCATGAAGTTTCGTCTCGCTTTGTTAGGAATGTGTTCTATGGTGGCATCGACGGTTGCAGACGCGCAGCAAGACCCGTATCTCTGGCTGGAGGACGTGATGGGCGAAAAAGCCATTGCCTGGGTGAAAGAGCAGAACGCGAAATCGCAAAAAGAAATCGAAGTGCGCCCCGAATTCGCACCGATCCGCGACAAAGTGCTCGAAGTCGTGAATTCGCGCGACCGCATTCCCGGCGTGCAAAAGCGCGGCAACTGGTACTACAACTTTTGGCAGGACCGTAACAACGTGCGCGGCATTTGGCGTCGCACCACGCTCGACGAATATCGCAAGGCCGAACCGAAATGGGAAACCGTTCTCGATCTCGATCAATTAGCCAAAGACGAAAAAGATAACTGGGTGTGGCGCGGTTCGAATTGCCTCTATCCCGACTACAACAAATGCATGATTTCGCTTTCACGCGGTGGTGCAGATGCCGTTGTCATCCGCGAGTGGGACATGGCGACCCGATCGTTCGTCAAGGACGGCTTTCAGTTGAAAGAAGCCAAGGGCTCGGTCGACTGGATTGATGCGAATACGCTGTTCGTGCAAACCGATTTCGGTCCGGGCTCGCAGACCAAATCCGGCTATGCGCGCATCGTCAAATCGTGGAAGCGTAGTACGCCAATCGAGGCCGCGACGACGGTATATGAAGGCACGCTTGATGACATCAGCGTCAACGCCAGCCAGACCGAACAGAAGGGCTATCCAACGCGGCAGTTCATCCGACGTGGCGTGACGTTCTTTACCAGTGAGACCTACCTGCTCGACGGCGGTAAGCTCACCAAGCTCGATATTCCGGCGGATGCGACGTTTGCCTACTGGCGCGACTGGATGAGTGTGCGATTGAAGTCGGCGTGGACCGTCGGCGGCACGACTTACAAGCAAGGCTCATTGGTGGCGATGCCATTTGAGAAGTTTCTCAAAGGTGATCGCAAGTTCGACGTGCTGTTTGAGGGAACCGACCGCAAATCGCTGGCCGGTTTCACCGCGACCAAGAATTTCCTGATCCTCAACGAGCTCGATAACGTTAAGAACAAACTCTACGAACTCGCGTACAAAGACGGCAAGTGGACGCGTCGCGCAATCGCGATGCCCGGCCTCGGTACTGTCGGCGCATCGGCCATTGACGCCGATGACAGCGACGACTACTTCGTGACGATGACGGATTACCTGACGCCCTCGACACTGTTCCTCGCCAAGGCGGGCGGTGATGGCCGCGAGAAACTGAAGTCGTTGCCGGCATTTTTTGACGCGACACCGTACAAGGTCGAGCAGTTCGACGTGGCGTCGAAGGACGGCGAGAAGATTCCGTACTTCGTGATCATGGGTAAAGACGCCAAGCTCGACGGTAAAAATCCGACACTGCTATACGGCTATGGCGGCTTTGAAATTTCGCAGCTGCCCGGCTATTCCGGCGGCATCGGCAATGGCTGGCTCGCGCAGGGCGGCGTGTACGTGGTGGCGAATATTCGTGGTGGCGGTGAATTCGGCCCGCGCTGGCATCAGGCCGGCTTGAAGGCGAACCGTCAAAAGGTGTTCGACGATTTCATCGCGGTTGCCGAAGACCTCATCAAGCGCAACGTTACCGCACCGCGTCATTTGGCGATCTCGGGCGGCTCCAATGGCGGCCTGTTGGTAGGTGCCGTAATGGTGCAGCGTCCAGATCTGTTCCGTGCTGTGCTTTGCAGCGTGCCACTGCTCGACATGCAGCGTTATCACAAGCTGCTGGCGGGCGCATCGTGGGTGGCTGAATACGGCAATCCGGACGACCCGAAAGAGTGGGAATTCATCTCCAAGTACTCGCCTTACCAAAACGTCAAGGCCGGCGTGAAGATGCCACGCGTGTTGTTTGTGACTTCCACTCGGGACGATCGAGTGCACCCCGGCCACGCCCGCAAGATGATGGCGAAGATGAAAGAGCAGGGCCACGATGTGCTGTACTACGAAAATATCGAGGGCGGTCATGCCGCTTCTGCCAACAATGCACAGCTGGCTTATCGGACGGCGCTGCAGTACGCGTTTTTGCTGGGAGAACTCAAATAATCCGCACAGACAGTCGATTCCCGCTGTTTTGGATATGCGGGGGCGACCACCTCCGCGTATAATTGCGGCTGAAATTAGAG
>JAYVUH010000210.1:0-4180 GCA_043788115.1 Burkholderiales bacterium | reverse complement strand
CATTTGGGTGTAACGCTACGGGTGTGATTGCACGCTTTTGCAGCTCCCTGGCAGCGTTGCTCCTCCTAGCAGGGTGAAGCCTGCTTCGTCGTCGCGCCTTGCTAGAAAGCCGCAAAAACGCACACTCACACCCGTCCAACTGAGGATTCTAGGATTAATGCTCCAATTTGCGCTTCGATCATTGCCCGGCCTACCCGCTAGTTGGGAATCCTTGACAATCCTTACCGCGTACATACAATGTATTGATGATTACGTTCGAATGGGACCTGCTCAAGGCGGCTTCAAACAAAAAGAAACATGGGGTTTCGTTCGACGAAGCTCAATCTGTTTTCTTTGATGAATTTGCCGTGCAGTTTTTTGACGAAGAAAACTCTCAAGCAGAGAGCAGATTCCTCATGCTTGGTTTCAGCGCCGAGGCACGCTTACTTATTGTCTGCCATTGCGAACGCGATCGGGGCAGTGTCATTAGGATTATCTCGGCCAGAAAAGCGACGAAAGCTGAGGTCAAACAATATCAAGGAGCTATACCATGAAAGCAGAATACGATCTCTCAAAAATGCAGGCTCGCAAGAATCCGTATACGGCAAAACTCAAAAGGCCTGTAACGATGCGCTTGAGCGAAGATGTTATCGGCTATTTCAAAAAAATGGCCGAAGAGGCTGGTGTGCCATACCAAAGCCTGATAAATCTCTATCTTCGAGACTGTGTAGCGCACCACAGAAAAGTGGGCATTTCATGGCAATCGAGGCTCTAAATAGTCGCTCAAGCGCGACTGGCTAGAGCCAAACCTGTAACTCAATCAATAGCTGCGCTAAACCCGCCCCGTACTCAACCCAGTAATCGCCATCATGATTGCAATCATGATGAAAGCGATCACTGCGCCGATGGTCAAAATGGCGACGGGCTCAATCAGTAGCAAGAAACGGCGCATACGGTTGCGCCCTGCTTCCATTGAGAGCTCTCCTAGGGTAGCCACGGTTTGCGGCAATTCACCCGACTTTTCGCCGACTCGAATCAAGTTCACACCAGTCGCGCCCACCATGTTGTAGCGCGCCGCCGCATCAGCCAGGGTCGAGCCGCCGCGCACGTCACGGATCACCAAATTGACGCGTTCGCGCATTTTGGCGAACCGAAGACCGCCTGCCGAAAGCTCGAGGGCGGCCAGAATCGGCACGCGGTTGCCTAATAGCGCGCCCAATGTCGTCGCCCAACGGCCAGTTTCAGCTTCCGTCAGCCATTCGCCAACCAACGGCATGGTCGATAGCCGCGTCAGCCAGCGGGTGCGTCCGGCAGCGTCACGGATGCTCAAATAAAACACCCCCGCCGCGGCGACTGTCGCCAACAAAAACCACAACCAATTCGCCTGCAAAAACACGCCGAACTTGATCACCGCGAGCGAAATCTCCGGAATGTCTGCCGCACGGCTGCCCTTCACCAGATTCGCGAACTTGGGTACCACCACCAGAAATATCAGCAGCACAGCAGAGATTCCCGCAACAATCAGGATGATCGGGTAGGTCAGCGAGTTCTTCATCTCCTGGCGAATGCGGTCGTCGTACTCCATCTGCTTGGCGGCATCGGCCAAGGCTGCCGAGAGCTTGCCAGTCATCTCACCTGTGGCCGCGAGCTGAAATAAGTATGGCGGAAACTCGATCTTGGTCTCTTCCAAGGCCTTTACGAACGGCGAGCCGGCATTGAGGCTGCGGTGCGCTTTTCGCAAACCGCCGCCGGCGGTCGTGTTGACTCGCGACAAAGCGAGCGAATCGATAGCGTCAACCAGCGTAATGCCGGCGCGTAGCAGTGTGGCGAGCTCTCGAATGATCAATATCTGCTCGCCAACCTTAACCGGGGCATTCTGGCCAAAGCCAAACAGTGGCGCGGCTTTCGGGCCAATATCGCCTGAAACGCCGCTCAGATCCTCGAGTTTGGTCAGCGTCAACGACTGTTCGCCCATCTTCAGCAGCGCGTCCTGCGACGTGGCAGCCTCAATCTGGCCCTCTACCGAGCCGCCTCTAGCGTCGAATCCTTCAAATCGGAATTGCGGCATTGCTTAACCTGGCAGTTTGTTGATGTTCGCAATGCTAAATCTGCGTGAAACCATTGCGTGTCACTTCCCCCTTTTTCAAAGGGGGAAATAGCTCAAATCAATATCGAACGGCATCAACGATGCCAGCATCTAGCGCACCGACTCTTCAGCTAGCATCGCATCCTCGGCGCCGGCCCCCTGACTTTGCGAGCCGGCCACACGCAGCACTTCTTCCACACTGGTTGTGCCGTGCGCAGCCTTGACTAAGCCGTCTTCACGCAAGGTCCGGAACTTCCACGCACCAGACGCACGGCGCGCGATGTCGGCAAGTTCTTTGGCTGAGCATCGGGCGACAATCGCATCCTGAATTTCCGGCGTAACGGTCAAGAGCTCGTGGATACCAGAACGGCCGCGGTAGGCGCTGGCATCGTCGTTGCCGGTCGCTGGTGCCATTAGTTTTGGCTGTTGCGGCATCGCTCCTGGGTAACGCTCGGCAAGTGACGCGAATTCGTCGTGTAACCAGCCGGGTGTTTTCACCGTAGCAGATTTCGCAGGATCGAGCTTGCGGATCAAGCGTTGCGCGAGCACTGCACGCACAGACGTCGCCAAGAGGAACGGCTCAATGCCCATTTCCAGCAACCGCGTAAATGCCGACGGCGCATCGTTGGTATGAATCGTCGCCAACACCAAGTGTCCGGTGAGCGCTGACTGAATAGCGATCTCCGCTGTCTCGGCGTCGCGAATCTCACCGATCATGATCACATCGGGGTCGTGGCGCAGAATCGAGCGCAATGCACGCGCAAACGTGTAGCCAATGTCCGAATGCGTCTGGATCTGCGTGATGCCAGACATACGGTACTCGACCGGGTCTTCCACCGTCACGATTTTCAGGCTGCGGTCATTAATCGCCGCCAGCGCAGAGTAAAGCGTGGTGCTCTTGCCCGAGCCGGTCGGACCGGTCACCAGCACGATGCCGTTCGGCTGTTTCAAAATTTCCTGGAACGCTAACAAGATATCGGGCGACATTCCCAAAGACGCCAGCGAAAGATCAGCGCGCTCCTTGGGCAGCAAGCGCAGCACCAGCGATTCACCGTGGACGCCGGGAATCGCGGACACGCGGATATCCATTTCCACACCGGATACCCGGGTAGTAATGCGCCCATCCTGCGGCAGGCGCCGCTCGGCGATGTCGAGCCCCGAAATCAGCTTGACCCGTGAGGCAATCGCATCAAATCCATCACGCGGCCGCGCCATGCGGGTTTGCAGAACGCCATCCACTCGTAGGCGCACTTCAAAATCGCGCTCACCCGGCTCGATGTGGATATCCGATGCCCGCTCATCGACCGCCTGCGCCAGTACGTTATTAACGAATTCGATGACCGGCGCTTCTTCAGCCAACTCACGCAGATAGTTGGCGTCGCCCAAATTAACGACCCGGCCGCAATCACTGTCACGCAGCATCTGCAACAGCCGGTCGAGGTCATTACTGCGCACCCAGCAGAACTGTATTGAGCGCCCATTTGTGGCATGGGCGGCATTAGTCGCTAATTCATTGAGTTCACGATCTAGCGGGTCTTTGGCCGCGACCATGATCTGGTTGCCATGGGTGAACGGTACGGCCTCGCGCGATTGCCACCAGCCGCGCGTCAACCCTATTAGTCCAATCGCCTCGTTGACCTCGGTACCGCTCGGCAGAGCGCTGGGTTCGAGCAAGACAATCTCGGTTTGTTCGCTAAGATGCGGCAGCAACGCCTCCTCTGATAGTGCGCCCATGCGTACCAGTACGGCACCTAAGCGAGCGTTGGCGGCACGAAACGACATCGCCCCCCCAACGGAAGCGCCCATTTCCTGCTGAAACGCGAGCGCCTTTTCCACGTCCAGCGGCGATATCTTGCCGGCGACGATGAGACGCGAGCCTATTTGGTCTATTGAGGTCATTGGCGATAGGTTTGTTTGCATATAGTCTTCAGAAGCCGGGCCCCAGCGCAACTATGTGCGCCCTAGCAGTTTGTTGAAATTCACTATATGTGTTCGGTAAGCGATCTCGGCGCCCCACTTCCCCCTTTGGAAAAGGGGGATCGAGGGGGATTTTAAACGTTTGCGTGCCGACACCGACGGCAAATCCCCCTTAGTCCCCCTTTTCCAAAGGGGGAG
>JAYVUH010000209.1:0-11839 GCA_043788115.1 Burkholderiales bacterium | reverse complement strand
CTTTACGCGCATTCCAATCACCTTGCGTTGCGGTGTTGTGGTTTTGTGCGCCGCCGACATAGGCGTTGTTAGTGAATTCGTGGTCGTCCCAAACGGTGATCCACGGCATGCGGGCATGTACGGCTTGGAGGTTTGGATCGGAGCGGTACTGCATGTATCGCGCACGGTAGTCCGCAAGGCTCACAATGTCGGTGGCGGGTACTGGCAGGCGACCAAGACGCGCCGCGTCGACGTTGCCGTATTGGGTTGGGCCAGCGCCGTATTCATAAATATAGTCGCCCAGATGCAGAGAAAATTGTGCGTCTGACTTTGCGGCGGCGTCGTAAGTGTTGAAGAACCCTTCGGCGAAATGCGAGCAAGAGAACACCGCGAGTTTCACTGAGGTAGCGGTTGAAGCGGGCAGGGTGCGCGTTGTGCCAATGGGCGAGAACGTGTTCTGGTCACCGATGAAGCGGTAGAAGTAGTCGGTACTGACGTTGAGCCCAGTCGCGTCGACTTTGGCGGTGAAGCCGTTGGCTTCGGTCGCGTCGACGCGACCGCTGGCGACAATGTTATTGAACGCGGCGTCAGTGGCGACCTGCCAGGAGAGCGGAATGGTCACGATGCTGTTGTCGGCCTTCGCGTAGGTCCAGAGAATGACGCGATCTGCTAGCGGGTCGCCGCTGGCCACGCCGTAGGTAAATTTCGGCGCGGGTGCGCTGCTACCGGAACTGCTACCTGAACATCCTGTCAATCCCGTGCCAGCCACCGCGATTGCGGCCGCAGAGGTCGAGTTAATGATGAACTGGCGACGGTCGTTGTCTACTTTATGGGACATGTTCGTCTTTCTCCAAAAAAGTTCTATTACATTTTGAATTGATGACAATCTCGCTATCGCATTGAGGCAATTAGAGAATCCGCACTGCAAAGCCGCACTGTCATCAAAGCGTCGCAGTGATTGGCGAAAATCAAAAAATTTTTGGAGTTCAAATGGAAGTGACTCGCGTGCTGTCCAAACTATTCGCGCTAAGCTTTCTCTTAGTGTGCGCATTGGCAACGGCGGCAGCCGATTCAATCGCTGGACAGACGAAATACCTCACCAACTGCGCGACCTGCCACAGTGCGCCACCAGACTACCGTGCGATTCGTGCGGCGAACAATCCGGATGAATTGGCGCTGGCGCTAAATGCGGTTAGCGGCATGGGGTTTCTCAGTGCGTTGCTGAATCGGCAGGACATTGAAAATATCGCCGCCTACATTGGCGCGCCCTCAATCAGCCAGAATGTGCTGACCATCGGGCAATCGGGTGCCGGCGCAGGAACCGTCACGGCGGCGTCTGGCGCCATCGCTTGCGGAGGCATCTGCGCCTCTAGCTATGTGCCCGACGAGTTGGTCAATCTTCAAGCGCGGCCACAAGTCGGATCGGCATTCGCCGGTTGGACGGGCGACTGTCGGGGTAAACGGCTTGGAAGTTGCTTGGTCACCATGAACCGGGCGCAAACCGTGTTCGCGCGGTTCGAGCGCAATGGCCCGCAGGTGAACTATTCTGGACTGTGGTGGGCGGGCGTAGTTGAAAGTGGTTGGGGACTGTCGATCACCCAGCGGAGTGGCTCGGGCCAGCAATACAACATCCTCTACCTCTTTGATCAGTTCGGCGAGCCCATTTGGTATGTGATGCCAGGCGGCGTTTGGAGTGATAGCTTCACAACATTTCGTGGTGCCCTGTTTCGCCCGCAAGGCTCGTCGCTCGCCGACTACGATGCGACAAAGTTGACGTTTAATCCGGTGGGGGAAGCAACACTGCGATTCCGTTCTGCCGGACAGATAGAAATGCAATTTCAAATCGAGGGCATTGCGGGCACCAGAACACTGGCGAGGCCGGCGATCGCCAACCTCGCCAATTTGCAGGGCTCGACATTGTTTGGCATCAACTATCCTTACGTGCGCACTGCGCAGCCAGCGCCACCAGACACGGCGAATTTGAATGATCTATGGTGGGGAGGCTTGGCTGAGAATGGCTGGGGCGTTTCACTCGCCCAAGAGGGGGCAACGTTGTTTGGTGTTTGGCATACGTTCGACCGGGAGGGGCGTCCAACCTGGTTTGCGCTGCCGGGGGGCAACTGGATCGGCGCGCAATTCCGCGCAACGCTCTACCGCAGTGGCGGCGCACCGTGGCTCGGCGCAACCTACACGCCGACACGCCTGAGCAGCACTGCCGTGGGCACCATCACGCTTGAAGCGGGCGCAGGCGGCAATTTGCAGTTGCGTTACGCCTTCGAGCAAGGTGGCTTTAGCGGAACGAGCCAGATGAAATCGCTGTCACGCTTGCCGTTCTAGAAAAGAAAAAGCGGCGACGCATCGCTGCGCCGCCGCCTTTCCGATGACCTGACTGCTTAGACGCCGATCACGCCGCCGTCGGTACGCGTGATGACAATTGTCGCGCTGCGCGGACGCGACGTTCCGCCATCTGGCCAGTTACTGTTGAAAGTGCGCGCCGCAAAGCTAGCCGCGGTGGTGTCTTCGCCCGGATGTTGGATATTGACGAACAAGGCCTTGCCGTCAGCTGACTCAGCCATCCCGGTGATCTCGCAATCTTTCGGGCCAACTAAGAAGCGACGCAGCTTGGTTTCGCCCAGCTGTGCACCGACATAAGTTGTCACCGACTTGGTCGCGGTACCGTCAACGTTTGCCACTGTAACGGTTGCGCCGTCACGCACCGTGCCGGGGATAGCTGCCAGCAGCATGCAGTTAGTAACGTCCGTGTAGGCACCGTCGTCGGTTTGAATCCAAAGGATGCCGTTGCGTCCAAACCACAATCCATCCGGGGCCGAGAAGTCGTTTGCCGCGGTGAGGCCGGATAAGTTGACGGTGCGCGTGTCCTGCGTAGAACGCGCGCCGAACAAGAAAATATCCCAACCGAACAAGACAGCCGCTGGATTCGCACTGACCTCTACCCAACGCATGATGTGCCCGTTCGGGTTGCCGCGCTGCGCGGTGCCGTTGGTGCGCGGGTCGTTGTAAAAGCGTGGGTTGGCCGCGTCAGTGTTGGCGAGCGTACGAATCGTGCTGTTGTTGTTGGTCAGGGTCATGTAGACACTGCCGCTAAACGGATCCACTGCACCCCACTCGGGGCGATCCATCTTGGTTGCGCCCATTGCGTCAGCAGCAAGACGAGAGTTAATCAGCACATCCGCTTGGTTGGCAAACGGATATGTGGTGTTGATAGACGTCACAGTACCCGTGCCAAAGCGAATTTCCAGCCAATCGCCGGTGCCATCCGCGTTGAAGCGGGCGACATATAGTTTGCCGACATCAAGGTACTTGTCTCCAGCAGCGAGTCCACGTGTTGCGTCAGCCGGATCCCAGTTCGCGTCGGACACGTACTTGTAAATGTACTCGCCACGCGAATCGTCACCCATATACCAAACCAATGGCTTGCCGGCTTCCACTTTGGCGGGCCACGCGCCTTCGTGCGCGAAGCGACCCATCGCAGTCCGCTTGCGTGGCACCGAGGTGGCGCTAAACGGATCGATCTCGACGTTCCAACCGTAGGTGTTTGAAACGTTGCGGAAGTCATCACTGCCATCAATCGACGATCCGCGCTTCTCCGTGTTCCAGCGCGAAAAAGTGGTGTCGTTGGGGTCCGTTGCAACGGCGGTCGCCCATCCCTCGCGGCCATTACCTGTGACACCATTGCGAGCAAAGGACGTGAGTTCTTTGGCGGAACGGTTAACGTTATCGGTTGCCGCAACGCGGCGGAAGTAGCCCGCGTAGTTTTCTTCGCAGGTTAGGTAAGTGCCCCACGGCGTGTAGCCGTTGGCGCAGTTGTTTACCGTGCCGCGCGTACGCGTGCCGTTCGTTGAGTAGGCCGTGATCATTGCAGTACCAGCAGCCGGGCCGCTGATGATCATGTCAGTATTGGTGGTCACGCGGCGGTTGTAAATCGAGTTGCGGACGTAGGTCCAGTTGTTGCCGCTTCGAACGACTTCAATGACGCTGACGCCATGGATATTGAGTTCTTTTAACACTTCCTCGTTTACGGTACGTACACCGCCGACGCTGGTAGCACCATTTGGGTGCAGGAATGCTGGGGTTATCGCTTCGTGGTTCATGACCAGCAGCCCGCGGTCAGAGCCGTTTGGGTCGTAGGCACCGCTGGCGCTCATGCCGAAGAAGTGCATGCCATCGTGGTGGTCGCCAGCGCGATTGGCAAACGAAGCGGCGGTATCGGTGCCGTCGTTGAGATATGCCGGTGTTGTGGCATTCATCGGGTCGCCGAGACGGAAGAGCACCGATGCTTGGTAGCCCGGCGGGACGATCACGCTGTCAGCGAGTGACTTCGAGATCGCTGGGAATCCGAGGGCTGTGGCCTTGGTGACGGGCGGTGCGGCAGGTGCTGGAGCCGCAGCGGCTGGCGCGGGCGAGTCGCTACCGCCGCAACCCGTAAGGCTCATGAATGAGAGTGCTGCAGCGCCAGCGCCAGAGGCCATCAGACGGCGGCGATTAGGGTTGGCGAGCGCGCTGTTGACGATATCGTCTAGGTGCGTGTTGTTTGATAGGTTGGTAACAATATCTTCTGCGTTTTTGTCATACGACATGGCTTGAGTCCTCTTTCTGGTTGCACGATAGCAACCGACGAATGTAGAGGATGACCGTGACAGATTAGTGAAGGAAAAAAGTCAGTTCGTGGACGAAAAAAAACCGGCTGACGCCGGTCTTTGTTGAGACGACTTTTCTACCCAAAACGACCGGTAATGTAGTCTTCGGTTTCCTTTTTCTTCGGCTTGATGAACAGTTCATCCGTTACGCCGTACTCGACTAGGTCACCAAGATACATGTAAGCCGTGAAGTCCGAGACGCGCGCTGCCTGCTGCATATTGTGGGTCACGATAGCGATCGTGTAATCCTGCTTGAGTTCATGCAGGAGTTCTTCGATCTTGGCCGTGGAAATGGGGTCTAGTGCTGAGGTCGGCTCGTCAAGTAACACCACTTCAGGTTTGACGGCAACCGCGCGGGCGATACAAAGGCGCTGCTGCTGGCCGCCCGAGAGCGACAGGCCGCTCTGTTTCAGCTTGTCCTTTGCCTCGCCCCAGATAGCGGCTTTTTTCAGCGCCCATTCGACACGCTCGTCCATTTCGGCCTTGGAGAGATTTTCATAAAGCCTCACGCCAAAAGCGATGTTGTCGTAAATCGACATCGGGAATGGGGTCGGCTTCTGGAACACCATACCGACTTTGGCCCGCAAAAGGTTCACGTCTTGCGATTTGTCCAGGACGTTCTTGCCATTCATGATGATCTCGCCCTCGGCGCGCTGGCCAGGGTAGAGATCGTACATTCGATTCAGCGTGCGCAGCAGCGTTGATTTTCCGCAGCCCGATGGCCCGATGAACGCCGTGATGCGGCGCTCAAGAATATTCAGATTGATATCCTTCAGGCCCTGAAATCCGCCGTAGAAAAAATTCAGGTTCCTGACGGTGATCTTCGGATTGGCCGCGGGTAGCACTTCTACAGATTCGAGGACGGCATTCATAGTTTCTTCAATCCTGACTATTCAGTACGTTGGCGGAAGATAACGCGGGTAATGATGTTGATGGCGAGTACCGAGAAGGTGATCAGCATGGCGCCCGCCCACGCGAGTTGCACCCAGTTTTCAAACGGGCTCATGGCGAACTGGAAGATCACGACCGGTAGATTGGCCATAGGCGCATTCAAGTCGCTCGACCAGAACTGATTGTTAAGTGCGGTAAATAAAAGTGGTGCCGTCTCGCCGCTGATGCGGGCGACCGCGAGCAAGATGCCGGTGATGACGCCGCTACGCACTGCGCGAAGTGCGACGTAGGACACCACTTTCCACTCTGGCGCGCCAAGCGCCGCGGCCGCTTCGCGAAGGCTCGCGGGTACCAACAGCAGCATGGTTTCCGTGGTGCGAACAATTACCGGGATGGCGATGATGGCGAGTGCAATTGCGCCAGCCCAAGCTGAAAAGTGTTTCACCTGCGCGACGTAAATCGTATAGACAAATAGACCGATGATGATCGACGGCGCAGACAGCAGAATGTCGTTCACGAAACGGGTAGTGGGGGCCACCCAGCCGCGCCTACCAAATTCTGCGAGGTAGATGCCCGCCAGAATGCCGATGGGTGTCGCAATCAGTGTGCCGAAAAACACCATGACAACGCTGCCGAAGATCGCATTCAACAACCCGCCTGGGCTACTCGGAGACGGCGTCATCTCGGTAAACACCGCAAGGTTGAGTCCGCCGATGCCTTTAATGACCAATACCGTGAGAATCCAGAGTAAGAACGTCATGCCCACCGCCATCGCCGCCAGCGCCAAAGCCAGAGCCAGCTTGTTGACGAACAGGCGCTTCCGGTAAAGCGGTGAAATCGCGGCGGTCATGTGCGCGCCCCTTCGCGTTTGGAAAGCTGCATGAGCATGACTTTGGCGAGAGCTAGTACGACAAAGGTGATCAGGAACAATACGAGCCCAACGCCGATCAGCGCGGCAATATGGCCGCCGTCACCCGCTTCGGCAAACTCATTCGCGATGGTTGAAGCTATCGAAGCACCGGGCTCAAACAGCGAGGCCGCAATTTTTGGCGTATTGCCAATCACAAATGTCACCGCCATTGTCTCTCCAAGCGCGCGACCGAGGCCAAGCATGGTGCCGCCGACAACGCCGGCCTTGGTATAGGGCAGCACAATATTTCTGACGACTTCCCAAGTCGTGGCGCCCAGACCATAGGCCGACTCTTTCAGCACCGGCGGGACGATTTCGAAAACGTCGCGCATCACCGAGGCGATGAAAGGTATCACCATCACCGCGAGGATGATGCCGGCTGTCAGCATGCCGATACCCATCGGTGGCCCTTGGAAGAGCTGGCCGATCAATGGGATGCCGCCAAAATTCTTGGTGAGAAACGGCTGAGCATATTGTGCGAACAGCGGGGCAAAAACGAACAAGCCCCACATGCCGTAGATGATCGAAGGAATGGCAGCAAGAAGTTCGACCGCCGTGCCGAGTGGTCGCTTGAGCCAAGTTGGGCACAGCTCAGTAAGGAAAATGGCGATGCCGAAGCTGACCGGGAAGGCGATCAGCAATGCGATAAACGACGTGACCACGGTGCCGTAGATGGCGTTCGCCGCGCCAAACTCATTGGTAACGGGGTTCCAGTCGCGGCTGGTCAAGAAGCCAAAGCCGAACTTTTCGAAAATCGGGTATGAACCCCAGACCAATGAGCCGATGATGGCCCCGAGCAGAAGCAGTACAAGCAGTGCAAAACTGAGGGTGACTTTGCGAAAGGCTGCGTCTTGGAAACGCTGGCGCGAAAGTCTTGCTGCGATCTGCCGTTGTTGTTGTTCAGTTGACACGTATTTTTCTTGATGTATGTTACCCGCCATTGGGCTGGCTTCAGTGAGACTCATGGGCAAGCCTTATTCTAGCGGGTGCAAAAACAAGTGTTGGGAAAGCAGAAGGGCTGCGCACGAAAACTCGTCACGCAGCCCTGCACTGGTTAACTTACGATCACTTCCAAAGTGCTTGACCGTTTGGTCCTTTAACTTCGGCCTTCCAAATCGCGCGGATTTGGTTTTCGACAGCGACAGGCATCGGCACGTATTCCAACTCGGTCGCGGCCTTGTCGCCGTTCGTGAACGCCCAGTCGAAGAACTTCATTACCGAAAGCCCCTTATCAGCGTTGACTTGGTTCTTGTACAGGAGGATGAACGATGCGCCAGTGATCGGGTAAGAATCTTTGCCAGGCTGATCCGTCAGCACCACACCCATGCCTGGTGTTTTCCCCCAGTCGGCGCCTGCAGCGGCAGCTTGAAACGTCGTGTCGTCCGGCTGTACGAACGTGCCAGCCTGATTGCGTAGCGATGTGTGCGACATTTTATTCTTCTTCGCATACACGTACTCAACATAACCAATCGAGCCCTTAATGCGCTGAACGTATGCGGATACGCCTTCATTGCCCTTGCCGCCCACACCTTCCGGCCACGACACGGCATTGCCCACACCTACTTTGGACTTCCACTCCGGGCTTACCTTAGACAGGTAGTCAACAAACAGGAACGTGGTACCCGAACCATCGGAGCGACGAACGACCGTGATCGCGTCGGCCGGGAGTTTCAGCCATGGATTCAGCGCGGTGATTGCCGGGTCATTCCAAACCTTGACCTTGCCCAGATAAATATCGGCCAACAGCGGACCGGTCAATTTCATGGCGCCCGGGGCTACGCCTTCGACGTTTACGACCGCTACCACGCCACCAATGATCGCTGGAAATTGGAGCAAGCCGTCTTTGTCGAGTTGCTCTTTGTTCAACGGGGCATCTGTTGCACCGAAGTCAACGGTCTTGGCTTGGATCTGCCGGATACCGGCACCAGATCCAATCGACTGGTAGTTCATGTTGAAGCCGGAGGTCTTTTTGTAGTCCTCAGCCCATTTCGCATAGATCGGAAACGGGAAGGTCGCGCCCGCGCCGGTGATGTCGGTAGCGCTGGACAATCCGGCGAAAGCCACGCCCGCCGCTGCCACCGACATCGTTAAAAGTTTGTGTAGTTTCATGCTGTTTGCTCCGTATAAAAAAGTCGTTTAGTGATGAATTTTTCTTTGGTTGACTTTACGAATCCAATGTGACGAATTCGTGACAGCCGACCGTCGCGCCCTAAGACGCTGACACGCAGTTGACATAATTGCGCCCAAGAATGCAGCATGGATCTTATTCTTTGGCGCCATGCCGACGCGACCCCGGGTGACGAAGGCGGGGAAAACGCCCGAAAACTCAGCGCCAAGGGGCGCAAGCAATCCAATCAGATGGCTAAGTGGCTCGATCAGCGCTTGCCTGACAGCGCTCGGATCGTGTCTGGCAAACTAGCCCGCGACATGGAAACGGCCGAGGCTCTTGCCGCGCTTTCCGGCCGTAAACGCATCATCAACCCAGAGTTGGGTGCCGGGGCCAGTGTCGCGCACCTGTTGATGGCGGTTGACTGGCCGGAGAATCGGCATCCGGTCGTGTTAATTGGGCATCAGCCAGCGCTAGGCAGGCTCGCGTCGTTGTTGCTGTTTGGCGAAGAACAAAACCTAACGATTCGCAAAGGCGCGGTCTGGTGGCTCACCAATCGCCGCCGTGGGGACGGCGGTGAGGAGCGCGATGCGCCGCCGGTGGTGCTGCGGGCGGTGATCTGCCCAGACTTTTTGTAGTCACACTTGTGGCCACTCTTATCGCGGCTTGGTCAGTAGACCGTCTGACCGCCAGTGCTGATGACGTCAGTGCTTATGACGTCAGTGCTGATGACGTCAGTGCTGATGACGTCAGTGCTTATGATGTCAATGCAAGTGGCAACTGTGCGCCCAAGGCTGGCGAGCTTAATAAAGGCGCGTCCTGCGTACGCAGCCATGCCTCGAGTTCGAGCCAGGTCACGATCTTCAGTTCTCCGTCAGCGGTTTCGACCAATGCCGAAAGGCTTTCCACCCAGTCACCGTCGTTACAGTAGGTGATGCCGTCGATGTCACGAATCTCGGGGCGATGAATGTGACCGCATACAACGCCATCCAACCCGCGCTTCTTCGCCTCGCGTGCAACCGCCTCCTCGAAGGCATTGATATAGCTCACTGCATTTTTGACGCGGTGCTTGAGGTACTGCGATAGCGACCAGTAGGGCAATCTAAAAACCCGGCGGAGTCGATTCAGCCCGCGATTTAGATCGAGCGAAATGCCGTAGAGCATGTCACCAAGGTGGGCAAGCCATTTGGCGCACTGTACGATGGCGTCGAACTGGTCGCCATGGATGATCAATAGGCGCTTGCCCGCAGCCGTCGTGTGAACGGCCTCGTTGCAGATTTCAATGTCACCGAAGGCCAGCCCAAGAAAGTGGCGGGCGAATTCGTCATGGTTGCCGGCAACGTAGGTCACTTTCGTACCCTTGCGCGCTTTACGCAGGATTTTTTGTACGACGTCGTTGTGAAACCGGTGCCAATACCAGCGGCGCCTCAACTGCCAGCCATCGATGATGTCGCCGACCAAATACAGCTCACGCGACTCGGTGTGTTTCAAAAATTCCAATAGCAACTCGGCCTGGCAGCCGGTGGTGCCCAGATGAATATCCGAAATCCAAATCGTCCGGAAATGAAGCTTGTGCTTGGTGTCCGAGGACGCGTCTTGCTCGGACGGTTGCCCGGACGAGGGCGGCAACGCGCGATCCGGCTCGTGATTGGGTCCAGCGCGATGTGGGATGCCGTCAAACACGGAAACCTCTCTAGTAACCCGTTTGACATATGCTAGCGAGTGAACACTCACAATTTGTGACGTAAATACTTCAAGGGGATGACGTTCCTTCCGCCTTTGCATGTGTAATCGAAGCAACGATGTGGCGCAAATATAGTTGCGAATGACAGTTTTGTGTCAGCGCTTGGTCGCTACAATGCTGGTCGCTGGTTACACCTCCCATTGATTGGTAACGTTATGAACAACATCAAGAAAGCCGCGAAGTACGTCGCGACTAATCCGGATACGGATGACGCAAAGGCACTGTTGGCGCTTGCTGTCGCCCTTGAGACTAACGCCCCTTACAAATTGCATCTACTGTATGAATTGGAGCGCGAACACTTCAAACTCGCGCTGGGGCTTATCGAAGATTGGCGACTGGACCGGCATTACCTGTCGAAGCTGCGCTTGCTTGATCACGCCGAAGTCAACAAAATCCCCTATTTTCAATAGCGAATTTATCTGCGCCAACGCGCGGAGCCCCACCGTATGTTGGCTCCGCGCGTTTCATCAATTCTACGATTCGGGTCTCAAGGCCTAGTCTGGCGATGCACTTCGACTACGGCTCAGCGACAACTCGTGTGTACCACTAGGCAGCTCGCGCTGCCCCCAGAACTAGGCAGCTCGCTCCGCCCCCAGAACTACGCAGCGCGCTCTATGCCCAGAAAATGGCGCGCGTAAATATTTGACATCCGCGTGATCGGCAGCAGCACGAATAGATCGGCTGTGTTGAATTCGGCATCCCAAGCGGGTGCCCCACCGATCCACGCGCCCAGGCGGCTGTAACCCTTGATGAGTGCGGGCACGCGAGCGCGTGCCAACTGCACAACGCGATTCGGCGCGCCATCGGCCGCGGCCGAATTCATCGGGTAGGGGTTCTTCGGAAACACGCGGTACTCTGCCGGCGCCAGACTCGTTGCCGCAACGTCTTCATAGACGGCGATCGCGTTCGCGTGTCCGTCGCTGAGAGGAATGCTGGCACAGCCGATCACATATTCGTAGTTGTTTTCCACCATAAACTTGGCGAGACCAGACCAAAGCAACATGATGACTGAGCCGGTACGGAAATCCGGGTGGATGCAGGCGCGACCAACTTCAGCGGTTGTTGGACGAATGTGATCCAGTCTGGATAAATCGAATTCGCTATCTGAATAGAAAGCGCCACGCTGCATTCCCGTTTCGGGGCGCATGATCCGGTAGCAGCCAACCACCATACCGCTTTGGAGTTCGCGCACCAGTAGGTGTTCACAATCGACGTCATACTGATCAACGTCGCGCTCCGTTTGTAACGCGTTCTGCGCGGCGGTCGCGCCCAGCTCTTCAAAGAACACCTGATAGCGAAGGTGTTGGGCTTCCCGCACTTCCTCTGCGGTGCGTGCGATCGAGACTTGGTAACGATCCTTTTTCTTGCTGGTCGAGAGATTCGGTTGCAGGTTAAGCATGTTCCCTCCGGTGGCATGTATTGGAAGGCAGATTACGAAGGCGACGTTTCGCTGATGTTGCGTTTCGGTGATGATTGCGTGACAGTCACTTGCATGACTACCCATCACGCAACAGCCGTGCAGGCCAGGCAAAAAAAACGGCGAACATGTG
>JAYVUH010000208.1:0-8103 GCA_043788115.1 Burkholderiales bacterium | reverse complement strand
TGCTCGTAGCGCCATCAAAGACGTAGCGTTCGAAAATCAGCTTCTCAAGCAGTACATCAAGAACTGGCCGGCGTAGCTTCGTTAGACGTAATCGAACGCCTCTTGGCGGATCGCCGGTGGCATCCCGTGCGAGGCGTCACTCGGACGACAAGCGTGGCGGGTCCCTGCCCCCGCGTCTCCCGCCAGCTATCTCAAATCAGCTACTCAAGCAATGCATCAAGAACTGGCCGGCGTAGCGCCAGCGCGCGGCTCGGACATCAGCCTAGCGCGCCGACGCTGTCGCTGCAGCGTTATCGCTTGTAAGATCAGCGCCACAACGGTTGCAAGCGCAAATGTGTTCGCGATACCAAGCGCTTCAAGCTGCCACGCCACGATGAAACAAAACGCGGCCAGCGAATACAAACCGCGTGCCAACGCAATGAGCATGACGATGGCGTAGACGCCGCCGGACCGGCGATGCATGAATACCGAAATAACCGGCGTCAGAATGGGTGCGAGTGAGGCAACACCGCTCCACGTCGGCCCCACCGATTCCGAGAACGTGGTGACCGCCAGCGCCAACGCTGCGCCGAAGAACATGCGCAGCAAGAGTTCGCTACCGGGCAGTGCGGCGGGCTTTTCGTCAATGACAACGTGCGGGTAGAGGCGCGGCGCGACCAGCAGAGTCACCAGCGCTGTAAACGTCGCCCCGACAAGCGTAAACGGTGTTGCGGCAACCAGCGCGGCGGCAGCGAACCATGCCGCGAACCCACAACCTAGCGACACGATCCAGGAACGATGACGGGCAGCCCACGCATAGGCCACGCCGTAGGCAATCACGGTAAAGACTGACGCCAATGTAAATCGTGCCGCATCGCTGGCGAAGGTGGCACCGTTTTGCAGTGCAAGCAATAGCAGGATCGGGCCGACCACAACGGGCAGTCCCGCAAGCCAACCGGCGATACTTGGGCCGAAGCGTTTTCCAGCAAGGGAGATCAGGCCGAGAAACAGTGGCACCAGCAAGAGCTTGAGTGCCAGCATCGACTATCCGATGGCGTGGGAGGCAACGATGCCGACGAATACCGAAGCGCCGAACCAGTTGTTGTGTAGAAATGCGCGAAAGCACTGTTCACGGTTGCGGTATCGGATCAGGTAGTAGTGATAGAGCGCGATTGCCGCCGCCAGCGTGAGGCCAACCCAGTAGGGCCAGCCCAGGCCAACCGTCTTGCCGATGCCGGTCAACAGTACCAGCGTCAGCAGGTAGCAAAGCATTACCGCCGCAACATCGTGCCTGCCAAACAGAATGGCCGAAGTCCTGATGCCGAGCTTCAAGTCATCGTCGCGATCCACCATTGCGTACTCAGTGTCGTAGGCGATGGTCCAGAATAGATTGGCCGCAAGCAGCCACCAGGCAATCGGCGGTACGCTGTTCGTTGCTGCGGCGAAGGCCATCGGAATACCAAAGCCAAATGCCAGGCCAAGATAGGCCTGTGGCATGGCAAAGAAACGCTTGGTGAATGGGTAGCTGGCGGCAAGTAGCACCGCCACAATACTTAACTGCAGCGTGAGCGCGTTGAGGAAGACAATGGTCATCACTAACGCAAACAGCGAAAGCACGGCCGCCACAACGATAGCTTCGCGTGGCCGAATCAGGTCGGCGGCAAGCGGGCGCTGCGAAGTGCGCTCGACGTGGCGATCAAAATCACGATCGGCGAAGTCGTTGATGGCGCATCCGGCCGAGCGCATCAGGAACGTGCCAAGCATGAAGACGAGCAAAACCGTCGTGTCAGGCACGCCATCGGACGCAATCCAGAGCCCGCCAAGGGTGGGCCATAGCAGCAGGAGGGTGCCGATGGGTCTGTCGAAGCGAATCAGCTTCATGTAGAGCCCGAATCGTGATGGTGGGGCTGCGGGTTGCATAACGTCATTCTAGACGGGGCCGCGCGGCGCGCGACGGACTACGTGATCCGCAGGATCGCCGGCAGGAACACTTCTGTCACCAATATCGGCTGCTGGCGCTTCAGGAACACGCTTCGCCGTGCCCAGGCCGTGGCGGCGACTCCCGCAGCGCGCAGCAACGCATGGTCGCGAGGCAGTTTTCGATACTCGATCGGCATGCGCGAGACGAGGGGATCCTGAAACAGCATTTCCGCCAGCGGGCGCGAGCCAAGCCGCGACAGACCGCGCCATGCGCCGGACAGGTCGCGCGGATTAACAGCGGTATGTGCAAACACGAGCGGTGTGTTGCCCGCGCGCAGAATCACTTCCCGAACGAGGGCAAACTCCCC
The DNA here is from genome assembly GCA_043788115.1 of Burkholderiales bacterium. Taxonomy (GTDB): domain Bacteria; phylum Pseudomonadota; class Gammaproteobacteria; order Burkholderiales; family Usitatibacteraceae; genus UKL13-2. The sequence continues at coordinate 5,836 of JAYVUH010000208.1, read as the reverse complement.
GGCGCGCAGCTTGAGAGCCCGGCGTTCATCGACCAGCGGGATCGCTAACTGTTGACCGACGCGTACAAGATTGAAGTCCGGAAAGTGATGAATGATTCTTGCGGTCAACGAGTCGCGATTGGTGATCCACGGGCGCAGGCGTCCGGTCGGTGGTATTTGATGCCAAGCATCTGGCTGGGTAAGCTTTACCGTACGCACGCCGCTAAGCCTTCAAGTAGTGTTGACGCGAACCGAGCCAGCGCGCGAGATGCTGGTCGGCGTTCGCCGCATCGTGTTCAAGCATCCACGCCGCCGCATCACGTGCCGCCTCAAGCAGGTCAACGTCGCGTTCGATATCGGCAAATCGTAACAGTGGTGCGCCAGACTGGCGCGCACCGAGATGTTCACCCGGACCTCGAATCAGCAAATCCTGTCTTGCGATCTCAAAGCCATCGGTCGATTCGTAGATGACTTTAAGGCGGTCTTTGGCGGTGGCACCGAGAGGTGACTGATACAACAACACACACGCGCTTTGCTTGGCACCGCGTCCGACCCGTCCGCGCAGCTGGTGCAACTGCGAAAGACCCATCCGCTCCGCATGCTCGATGACCATGATGGTCGCGTTTGGCACATCTACGCCGACCTCGATCACCGTGGTGGCAACCAGCAGTTGAATTTCGTTGCCAACGAATTTTTGCATCACCGCATTCTTTTCTGCTGGCTTTAGACGGCCATGCACGAGTCCAACGCGCAGCTCCGGAAATTCGGTCGAGATACGTTCGAAGGTATCGACTGCCGTTTGCAGTTGCAACTTTTCGCTCTCTTCAATTAATGGACAAACCCAATACGCCTGACCGCCGTTGGCACACGCCACCCGAATTCGATCGAGCACTTCGTCGCGGCGGCTGTCGGCAAGCAAACGGGTGGTGATCGGTGTGCGACCGGGCGGCAGCTCGTCGATGATCGATACATCAAGGTCGGCGAAGTAGCTCATGGAGAGTGTGCGCGGAATCGGTGTGGCACTCATCATGAGTTGGTGTGCCTCTTCCACCACGGTGGCTTTCTCGCGTAACGCCAGCCGCTGGCCGACACCGAAGCGGTGCTGTTCGTCGATGATGGCCAGCCCTAGATTGGCGAAACGCACGCCGTCCTGAAACAGAGCGTGTGTGCCAATGGCGAGTTGGGTCGTGCCCTCGGCGATCGCGGCGATTGCCTCGCGCTTTTCCTTTGCCTTCAAACTTCCCGTGAGCCAAGTGACCGTGACGCCGATCGGCGCCAGCAGGTCCGACAGTTTGCGGAAGTGCTGCTCGGCGAGAATCTCGGTCGGCGCCATCATCGCCACCTGAAAGCCATTCTCAATCGCCTGCGCCGCGGCAAGAGCCGCAACAATGGTCTTGCCGGAGCCGACGTCGCCTTGCAGGAGTCGCTGCATGGGGTGCGTCTTGATGAGGTCGGTAGAAATTTCATCGGTCGCGCGTCGCTGCGCGCCAGTCAAGGCGAACGGTAACGCTGCCAGCATCTTTGTTGTAATTTTGCGGCGCGGGCGCATCGGCGGCGCACTCTTGGCGTCGCGCGCCGCGCGCGCCTTTTTCATCGCCAGTTGCTGCGACAGGAGTTCGTCGAACTTGATGCGCCGCCAGGCAGGGTGGGTGCGTTCCGCAAGGCTGGCCAGCGAGGCCGACGGCTCCGGGCGGTGCAGCGCAAAGACAGATTCGCGAAACGGCTGCAACCGTTCTTGGGCACGAATCTTCGGTGGCACGCAGTCATCAAACTGGAGCTGTTGGCTCAGTGATTCGAGCGCACGGTCGATGACGCGGCGAATCGCGATCTGTGAGACGCCCGCCGTTGTGCCGTAAACCGGCGTCAGCACCTCGGGCACCGGGTCGCCCTGCGACACGACCCGATAGCGCGGATGAACCATCTCCGCACCGAAGAAACCGTGGCGAATTTCACCAAACAAACGCAGCCGTTTGCCGACCGCCATCTGCTTGACCTGACTGCCGTAGAAATTCAGAAATCGCAGATACAACAGCTCGTCACCATCACGCGTTTGCACGACCAATTGACGGCGCGGGCGATAGGCAACCTCGGTGTGAAAGATTTCCACCTCGACCTGGCACTCGACGCCAGCCAGCGCGTCGCGTACCGACGTGATGCGCGTTTCGTCTTCGTAGCGCATCGGCAGATGCAGGGCAAAGTCCCATTCATTACGCAAGCCAATGCCGCCAAGCTTTTGGGCGAGCGAAGTCGGGGCTTTCTTGTGAGCGGATTTCTTCGGGGTTGCGCGCGGCATAGCCGCATTATTGACGGTTTGGCTAGGAGTTGGAGATATGTGTCTCTCGGTAGATTCGGGTGAGGCATGAAATTTGAAACTGAAACACGCCGATTGGCGGGCAGTTTCAGGCATTTTTGCTTGGAGGGAGCCGTGGAATGGCGCTCTGTGAATACCGAGGTGCTCATACCGACGGTGTTTGCGTCGTGCACGCGGGCCCCAATTTTCTTAGCTTCAAAGCCGATGTTGTCGTTCGCTGAGACCGATGCCGGGGGTAGCCCGGCGGCTAGTCACTTTTCTTGCTTCGCCAAGAAAAGTAACCAAAAGAAGGCGGCCCCGAGTTCGCCGCCCCTCCGGGGTTCCCTGCGCTACTCGCGGCTGAAGGCGGCTGCGGAACTCGTCGGTCGAATGGTTGTTTCCTCACCAGCGGTTGCCTTGGCGCCCTCCTCAGACAGTCCTCGCCGACTGCCCCTTCAGCCCCTCCGTTGCTCGGCGGCTCGCACGGGTTTTGCCGATGTCACGCAGTGTGTTGATGCGGCGGGTGTGAACAGGTTGATCAGCAATCGAAGGTATTCAAATAAGACCTCGCTGCCTGCCCATGAGGGCCCCGTGAGAGTCGCCGAGCAGCGCAAGAGGTGCGGGGGCAGTCCGCGAGCAATGTCTGAGGGCGAGCACCGACTGCCGATTTACCTATCGACATCACTACGAGCCCGAGTTTTGCGAGCGGCCCGCGGCTCTGAGCAGCGCAGGGCAGCCCGAAGGGCCGACGAACCCGGGTCGCCTTTTCTTTGGTTTCTTTCTTTTGGCGAAGCAAAAGAAAGAAACTTGCCGCCGGGCAACCCCCGGCTCGGCGTTCAGCAAATCGTTGACCATTTTGCCGAGGGAAAACTATGCTCGCGTGTGGGTTTGCTGATTCTGCGCTCGCTCGATGAGCGTGACTGATTCGCTGAGGGGCGAAAAAACGTATTTTCCGACCGGCAAAGGTGGGATCAGTGTGAGCGAATACATTTTCAGAGATGCACTCAATCACCACAGCATCAGCCGCTAGAATTTTTTCTGGGCGAACCCACCCCAAAAAGTCTTCCTCTAGCTCTGTGTGTTCGTAGGTTTGGCCCAACATCACTACCCGCGCGTGAGCCGACCCCGTTGGAACAGGAAATTCAACAATGTCTCCTAGTAAGCAAACCTTACCGTCGAAGTAGTTCATTCTTATGACCTAACTGATCAATGGCGACCGCTACCTCGCCCAGCGCGTATGCCCGATGATAGGCACCTACCCACCGCTCGTTCCATCAAACTCAACCACCATCACCCCCTCAATCTCAATCTCCGCCCCCCTAGGTAATCCCGCCACCGCCACCGCCGCCCGCGCGGGATACGGCTGCTGAATGTACGTCGCCATAATCTCATTCACCCTCGCGAAGTGCGCGAGGTCCAACAGGTACACGTTGACCTTCACCAAATGATTTAGTGAGCCGCCGGCCGCTTCGCAAACTGCCTTCAGGTTTTCAAACACCTGCTTGACCTGATTGTCGAATCCGGCGACGAGTTGCATGGTCTTCGGGTCGAGCGGAATCTGTCCGGAGAGATAGGTGGTGACGACCGGCCCGCTGACGCTGACGGCTTGCGAGTAAGTACCGATGGCGGCTGGCGCATTGAGTGTAGAGACGATCGTTTTCATTTGTCGGTGCTGGGTCGGTTGTCTGGCTTGTGCTCGGGTTTGTGGTCTTTGTGATGGTCTTTGTGATGGTCTTTGAAGAGCCCGGATTTCATACGGTTGATGCGGATCACTTCCGGCAGCTGTCGCATCTGTCGAAGTACACGCGCGAGGTGCTGGCGGTGGCTGACTTCAATGGTGAACTGCAAGGTTGAAAACTTCTTGTCACCTTGTGCATCGTCCATGCGAATGTGGGTGATGTTGGAATTTGTGTCGGCAATTTCTGCCGCCAGTCGGGCTAGTACGCCGCGTGCGTCGCCGACCGTCATGTGGATATCGACCTTGAATAGTTTGTTGATCGCCGGATCCCACGTCACGTCGACCCACTTCTCAGGATCAAACTTGAACGGCCCTGTCGCGCGAATCGATGGGCAGTCGTGCGTGTGGATGACCAGCCCCTGTCCGCCTTTCATCTGCGCGATGATCGGGTCACCGGGAATCGGGCGACAGCACAGGGCGAACTGCACTGCCATGTTCTCGGTGCCACGGATGACGATGGCGTCTTTTGGACGATGCTCCGGCTGCTCGAGTTCGGCAATATTAAACAGCTTGCGTGCGGCAACGATCGCCAAACGCCTGCCGAGGCCGATCTCCTCAAGAACGTCTTCCTTGCTTTTGGCGCTGTCGCCCTTGAGAAGCCGCTGCCAGTGGGTCTTGCCGATCGCATTTGGGTCGAAGTTGAGCGTACTGACGGCTTGAATCAAGAGTAACTCTCCCAGTTCGACCGATTCGGCGTGTTGCGTTGTCTTCAAATAGTGGCGAATCTGCGCGCGCGCGCGCCCAGTCGCGGCATAGTTCAGCCAGGACGGATTGGGACGGCCGTTTTTTTCAGTCACAATCTCCACGCGATCGCCATTCTTCAAGGGCTGCGAGAGCGGTGCCGGTTCATCGTTGATCTTGGCGCCGACGGCCCGGTTGCCGACGTCCGAGTGTATGGCGTAGGCGAAATCAACGGGTGTTGCGCTGCGTGGCAGCGGAATGATCTTGCCCTTTGGCGAGAACACATACACGGCATCGGGAAACAAGTCGACCTTGATGTGCTCAAGAAACTCCAGCGCATCACCAGTACCCGACTGGATTTCCAGCAATGACTGCAACCACTGATGTGTCTTCTGCTGCATGTTCGACACTTCGGCGTCGAGTGTTTTGTACAGCCAATGTGACGCCACGCCTGCTTCTGCAATCTTGTGCATGTTGGCGGTACGGATCTGTAACTCAACGGGGGTGCCGAACGGCCCGAACAGCGTCGTGTGCAACGACTGGTAGCCGTTGTTCTTCGGGATGGCAATGTAGTCCTTGAATTTGCCTGGGAACGGCTTGTAGAGCGTATGCAACGCGCCCAGCGCGACGTAGCACGACGGCATATCCTCGACGATGATGCGAAAGCCGTAGATATCTAGCACCTCGGAAAACGAGATATGCTTCTCTTGCATTTTCTTGTAGATCGACGACAGATGTTTCTCGCGCCCAGTCACGGTCGCCTTGACCTTGAACTCCGCCAAGCGTGACTTGATGGCGTCAGAAATCTTGCCGACGACCTCGCGGCGATTACCGCGTGCCGACTTTACGGCGCGGTCGAGCACTTGGAAACGATTTGGATGCAGATACTTGAAGCCCAAGTCTTCAAATTCGTAGTACACCGCGTTGAGTCCGAGCCGATTAGCGATCGGTGAATAGATCTCCAGGGTTTCTCGTGCAACACGCTCTTGCTTGGACTGGTGCACTGCGTCCAGGGTGCGCATGTTGTGTAGCCGATCCGCCAGCTTGATTAGAATGACACGCACATCGCGCGCCATCGCCAGCAGCATTTTGCGGAAATTTTCCGCCTGTGCTTCTTCCAGGGTGGCGAACTGTAGCTTGTCGAGCTT